>JANOLC010000546.1:0-6667 GCA_031419575.1 Burkholderiales bacterium
TCGTGGGTGATCGCCACCACGGTGCCAGGGTAGCGCTGCAGGAACTGCTCCAGCCAATCGACCGACTCGGCGTCCAAGTGGTTGGTGGGCTCATCAAGCAGCAACATGTCGGGCTTGGAGAGCAGCAAACGGCACAGCGCCACGCGGCGCTTTTCACCGCCGGACAGCACGCCAATGTTGGCGTCCCACGGTGGCAGGCGTAATGCATCGGCAGCAATTTCGAGCTGGTGTTCGGAGTCGGTGCCCGCGCTCGCAATGATGGCTTCCATCTCAGCCTGCTCGGTCGCAAGCTTGTCGAAATCAGCGTCCTCTTCGCCATAAGCGGCGTAAATTTCCTCCAGACGCGCCTTGGCGGTGAACACAGCCCCCATGCCCGCCTCCACGCTCTCGCGCACCGTCTGGGTCGGGTCAAGCTGCGGCTCCTGCGGCAGGTAACCAATGTTCAAGCCCGCCATAGGCGTGGCTTCGCCTTCGATTTCCTTGTCCACTCCGGCCATGATTTTCAGCAACGTGGACTTGCCGGAGCCGTTGGTTCCGAGCACGCCAATCTTGGCACCGGGGAAAAAACTGAGCGAGATGTCTTTGAGAATGTGCCGCTTGGGCGGAACAATCTTGCCGACGCGGTTCATAGAAAAAACGTATTGAGCCATTGCTTGAGTTGCCGGTTAGGGTGCCTGTAAAGGCATCTGTTGAAATTGAGTAAGAAGTAGATCAGGGACGACCACAAGATGGAATCGCTGCTTGCCCCGCATTATCGACTCTAGCCCCCAGCTTCCAGCACCACCTGCAGTTTGGATCAATCGGACTCAGCGCCGATCACAGCCTTCATGCGATAATATGGGTTGTTGTGGGATTTCAGTTGCCCACAATCTCAGCAGCTTGCTGGAGACGGATCAGGCACTTGCGTCTGGCCGCAGACATTTTAGTCTTGCACCCGTTTCACCTTTGACCCTATCTGCCTTGACTGATCCAGCGTATTTTCAGCGCCCGGACAGGCCGATATCCCAAGCACCCAGGACGGGTGCATTTATTACTCATGAACTTTGAAGATTTGAATTTGGCTCCGGCCATTGTTAAAGCTGTGCGCGAGCATGGCTACGAAACGCCTACCGCCATCCAGGCCGAGGCGATTCCCCTGGTGCTGGCAGGCCAAGACTTACTGGGCGGCGCGCAAACCGGCACCGGCAAAACGGCCGCGTTTGTCTTGCCCCTGCTGCATAAGCTAAGTTTGGGCCAAAGCGCCCAGAACAAATTTGGCGGAAAAGGCATCCGTGCCTTGGTGCTGACCCCTACCCGTGAACTCGCTGCCCAGGTTGAGGAATCGGTGCAGGTTTACGGCAAATTTCTGGAGCTGACCAGTACCGTGATTTTTGGTGGTGTGGGCATGAACCCGCAAATCAGCAAGGTCAAAAAAGGTGTCGACATCTTGGTCGCCACACCCGGTCGCCTGCTGGACTTGTTGCAGCAAGGCGTGCTGGACTTGGGCCAGGTGCAAATGCTGGTGCTGGACGAGGCCGACCGAATGCTGGACATGGGCTTTATCCATGACGTGAAAAAAGTGCTGGCTGTGGTGCCTAAAGAAAAGCAAAGTTTGCTGTTCTCAGCCACCTTCAGCGACGAAATTCGCGATCTGGCTGCCACCCTGCTCAAGAATCCACAAAGTGTGCAGGTCACTCCGCGCAACACCACAGTACAACGCATTACCCAGGTGATTCACCCCGTGGGGCGTGGCAAGAAAAAGGCCCTGCTGGCCCACATCATCCAGGCGCAAAACTGGAGCCAGGTGCTGGTGTTCACACGGACGAAGTTTGGTGCCAACAACGTGGCCGAGTTTTTGACCAAAAACGGCATTCACGCTATGGCCTTGCATGGCAACAAGAGCCAGAGCGCTCGCACGCAAGCCCTCAGCGGTTTCAAAAGCGGTGAAATCCGCGCCTTGGTCGCGACAGACATTGCCGCTCGCGGCATTGACATTGACGACCTGCCGCACGTGGTGAACTACGAGATCCCCAACGTCTGCGAAGACTATGTGCACCGCATTGGCCGAACCGGTCGTGCTGGGGCTGATGGCGCTGCTGTCAACCTGGTATGTCTGGACGAGGAAGGCTTTATGCAAGACATTGAGCGCTTCACCAAACAAGACATCCAAGTCCAAGTAGTGGACGGTTTTGCACCGGAACCCGGTGAAAAAGCCGAACCCATCGCCATGGGTCGCCAGACCATTTGGGGTGGCGCAGGCAAACCTCCAAGCCGTGACGTGATGCAGGCTGCAGCCCGCACCGCGCGCACTGAGATGCTGCAACGCGTTCGCGAGAACAAGGGCACACAGGGTGCCCGCGGCGGCGCTGGTGGTGGTGGCTCGCATGGCGGCGGACGTAGTAGCCCCCGAGGTGGTGGCCGCGGCAACAACACGGCGGGCGCTCCCGGCAACTTTGGCGGCACCAGAAGTGAGGGACGGGGTGATGGTCGGAGTGATGGACGCATGGCCGTGCAAGGTAATGGTCAGCCCGGTGACCACGCACCACGCAGCTTCGGCGCACGCCCACCCCAAGATCGCAACCGTTCAAGTGGCGGCAACTTTGGTAATTCTGGTAACGGCGGCTCGACTCCTCGCCCGGCACAAGGCGGACAGCCTGACCCAATGCGCACCAGCGTTGACATGATGGCCGAACGCGGCGGCGCACGCCGTGGCGGCGGCGGAGGTGGTTATGGTGGCGGCGCGGGTGGCGGCAACCGCAGCGGCGGCTACGGTGGTGGTGGTGGTGGTGGCCGCTCTGGCGGTGGTGGTGGCTATGGAGGCGGCGGACGCTCCGGTGGCTCGTTTGGTCGCTAATCTGCCAAGGCCTTGCTACTAAGGTACGGGAGCACTTTACATATAAAAAGTACCTGAAGTCCCCGTCAAATATACCTAGTTAGCTACTAAACCGATAGCATTCAGACATTCTGGACTATCGGTTTTTTGTTGCCCGATCAGGCCCGCACGAACAAGGTGGTGAGTGGGTCATCACCCCATTGACGACTCCAGTGCCCATGGATGGTGGAGTCAAATGTTGCACCCGCCGGCAAGCGGTCGTCCGAGAAAAAATGCTCGCCCGGCTTGAACACCCTTGATGCGCCACCCTGCAGACCAATCTCCATCTGGCCCGTCAAAATAAACACCCACTGGGGCGTAACGGTGCAGTGGAACTGGCTGCGAAACCCCACCGGGCTGTGGCGCAACTGGTAGCCTCCCGAAGCACTCAAGGTTGACAACATTGACTGCGGATTGCCCTCAGGCAGTGCGACCGCTTCTTCGCGGAATTTCGCGATGCCGTCGGAGTCAGTGAACAAGATTACTTTAGTGAAGGTGGTCATGGCTGGTCTAACGATGGAAGGGAAGAAGGCGCGATGGGGTAGTAATTTTCAAGTTTTGGTTCAGGCCACCAATTCAGGATCAAACGCAATCTGCACTTTCATTGACTGGCTCTTGTCACTTGCCAGTTTGAACGCTTCCACTGCCTTGTCAAACGCCACGATGTCGCTGATGACGGGTCGCCCATCAATCAACCCCTGGTTCAGGAACCCGATGGCAACTGAAAACTCGGAATGAAATCTGAAGGTACCGCGCAACTCGATCTCTTTGGCCACCAGCACATTGAGTGGCACCGAGACATCGCCTCCCAAGCCGATGCTGACGATCACGCCGCGCGGTGCCACCACGGCCAGGCCGCTGCGCAGGGCCTTGTCACTGCCTGAAGCTTCAAACATCACGTCGAACTGGCCTTTGTCAACACTGTAAGGTGCGAGTCCCTCGGGGTTCGTGATCAGGTTGATGGTTTCATTGGCACCCATTTTTTTGGCGCAAGCCAGGGGCAGATCAGCAATGTCAGCCGCCACGATCAGCGCGGCACCGGCCCGGCGCAAGCCGGCAATCAAGAGTGAGCCAATCGGCCCGCAGCCGGTAACCAGCACCTTTTTGCCAAACACCGATCCAGCGCGGGAAATGGCGTGCAGGCCCACCGACAAGGGCTCCGCCAGCGCCGCCTGAGACAGCGGCAGGTTATCCGCCACGGCGTGGGCTTGCGATTGTTCAATGACCAGAGACTCGCTGAACGCGCCCTGAATGTGGGGAAAAGGCATGGCGCTGCCGTAAAAACGCATATTCAGGCAGTGGTTTTGCTGGCCCTGAAGGCAG
The DNA here is from genome assembly GCA_031419575.1 of Burkholderiales bacterium. Classification (GTDB taxonomy): domain Bacteria; phylum Pseudomonadota; class Gammaproteobacteria; order Burkholderiales; family Burkholderiaceae_C; genus JANYCG01. Next base: position 4,175 of record JANOLC010000546.1, read on the forward strand.
AACTTGCAGGCACCGCAAGGACGCGAAGGCGAGATCGCGATGCGTTGCCCCACTTTGAAGGCACTGACCGCGCTACCCACCGAATCGATGGTCCCTGAGACTTCATGGCCTAGCGCCATGGGCTCCTTGAGGCGCACCGCCCCAAATCCACCGTGTTGAAAATAGTGCAGGTCAGACCCGCAAATGCCACCAAAGGCAACCCGTACCCGAATCTGCTGGGGGCCAATGGCTTCAGGGCTTGATGCTTCCAGACGCAAATCAAGCGGGGCGTGGCAAACTAATGCGCGCATAAAAACTCCAGTTGATCAAAAAAATGGGCGAGCGACACGCCGGAGACAGGGGTCTAAAGCGTTGCAGTCACGCCACCGTCGACATACAAAATGTGCCCGGTGACAAAGGCTGACGCGTCGCTGGCCAAAAAAACCGCAGCGCCCGCGAGATCTTCTACATTGCCCCAACGACGGCTTGGTGTGCGGCCAATCAGCCACGCGCTGAAGATCTCGTCAGCCACCAGCTTTTCGTTCAGCTCGGTTTTAAAGTAACCAGGCCCCAGGCCGTTGACGTTGATGCCGTGCGGACCCCAGTCAATCGCCATGCCTTTGGTCAACATTTTCACCGCCCCTTTGCTGGCCATGTAAGGCGCGATGCTAGGGCGACCCAATTCACTTTGCACCGAACAGATGTTGATGATCTTGCCCTTTTTTCGTGGAATCATTTTGCGGGCGACCGCCTGGCCCATCAGGAAAACGCTATCCAGGTTGGTTCGCATCAGCTCATGCCAGTCAACCAACGGAAAGTCTTGCAACGGCGCACGTCGCTGGATACCTGCGTTGTTGACCAAAACCTCAATGGGGCCGATGTTCATCTCAATGTCATCGACTGCCGAAGTGAGCGCCGGCGCATCGGTCACGTCAAACGTGCGGCTGTGAACCGACAAACCTTCAGCACGCAGCGCATCAGCCGCTGCCGTCAGCTTGTCGTGGCTGCGACCATTCAAAACAACGGTGGCTCCCGCCTGTCCCAAGCCCCGAGCCAACGCTAACCCAATGCCCGCGGATGACCCGGTGATGAGTGCAACGCGCCCATCCAGGCGAAATGTGTTTGCGTTGATCATGCCGATTGGCTCCGCAACATCAGGTCAAACGCTGACCTGATTTGTCGTCAAACAAATGGGTCTTGGCCGCATCAATGTCGAGCCAGATCACATCGTCAGGCCTGGCTTGGGTGCGACCATGAATCACCACAATCAGCTTGACACCACCGACGTCCAGCAACAGCTCGGTTTCGGCACCGGTAGGCTCAATCACGATCACCTTGGCTGCAATGCCCTGGTTAGTGGCTGCGATGGCAATGTCGCCCGGTCGCACACCATAGCTCACACGTTGCCCGTCTTGCCCAGCCGCGGTGGGCGCAGTAGGCCAGCGTTCGCCGTGGGCCTCGACCCAGGCCTGCCCCCCGGTGCGTTTGAGCGTGCCTTGCAGTACATTCATCGACGGTGAGCCAATGAACTGCGCCACAAACAAATTGCCGGGTGCGTCAAACAATTCCAGCGGCGTGCCAATCTGCTCAATGATGCCGTCGTGCATCACCACAATGCGGTCGGCCAGAGTCATAGCCTCAATCTGGTCGTGGGTTACATACACGGTGGTTGTTTTCAGGCGCTGGTGCAGCGCCTTGATTTCGGCGCGCATGGAAACACGCAACTTCGCATCCAGGTTGGACAGTGGCTCGTCAAACAAAAACACCTTGGGGTCACGCACAATGGCGCGGCCCATCGCCACCCGTTGACGTTGGCCGCCTGACAACTCGCGGGGAAACCGGTCCAGCAGTGAGTCCAGATTCAGGATGCGCGCCGCATCGCCCACGCGCTTGTCCGTCAATGCCTGATCGGCCTTGCGCAGCTTCAGGCTGAAGGCCATGTTGTCGCGCACCGTCATGTGAGGGTACAGCGCATAACTTTGGAACACCATCGCGATGTCGCGGTCTTTGGAGTCCAGCTCGTTCACCACCTTGTCATCAATGGCGATCTCGCCGCCGCTGATTTCTTCGAGTCCGGCCAGCATGCGCAACAGGGTGGACTTGCCGCAACCCGACGGGCCGACCAGCACCACAAACTCGCCATCGGAGATGTCAAAGCTAATGCCGTGAATGATTTTGGTTTTGCCAAAAGACTTTTCTATTTTGCGAAACGATACGGTTGCCATGGGCGTGTGCCTTTTGTCTTGAATGAGTGAGCTACGAAGTCAGCTAAAGGATTGGCTACGGGGTCAACTTTTGACCGCGCCAGCCGTCAGACCGGACACCATATAGCGCTTGAATGTGTAATAAATCGCTGCTGGTGGCATGGCGTATATCAGGCCGGTAGTCATCAGCAATTCCCAAGGGGAGTCATCCGCCGAGAGAAAATTGCCCAGCGCTACTGCGAGCGTCACGCTGGTGTCGTTGGACAGCAGCAGGAACGCGTACAGATACTCGTTCCAGGCCAGCAGCAAG
>JANOLC010000547.1:0-3117 GCA_031419575.1 Burkholderiales bacterium
GCAGCACGCCACCTTTGAGCTTGAAGTCGTTGAAGCCATATTTCTCGCGGGCGGCTTCGGCCTGGTGCACGATGGCTTCGGGGGTCAGCGCGACTTCATGGCGCAGGCGAAACCAGTCATTGGCGGCACCCGGGTCGCTCAAGTAGTCCAGGTCGGTCTTGCTGCGGTCGCCCACATAAAACAGGTAGCCCAGCATCTCCACCGCGTCGCGCTGCTGCCCTTCACCCAACAGGGCCGCCACGGGCACGTCCAGGTGCTGGCCCAGCAGATCCAGCAAGGCGGATTCGATGGCAGTCACGGCGTGAATGGTGGTGCGCAAATCAAAGGTTTGCTGCCCGCGCCCGCCGGTGTCCCGGTCAGCAAACTGCTGCTGCACTTGTTGCAGGATGCGCTGGTGCGCGCCAATCGGCTGGCCCACCACCAAGGCGCGAGCATCGTCCAGCGTCTGGCGGATCTTCTCGCCACCGGGCACTTCGCCCACACCAGTGCGACCCGCGTTGTCGGTCAGGATCAGAATGTTGCGGGTAAAAAACGGGCCATGCGCGCCGCTCAGGTTTAGCAACATGCTGTCACGCCCGGCAACGGGGATGACGCGCAGGTCGGCGATCAGGGGGGTGGAATGCATAGGCATGGGGTCGACTCGGGTGGGTAGTTGCATGGGTAAAAATTGATTTATAGAATGGTAGCGCTACCATAACAAGTCGTCAAGCAGAATCAAATAATGACTTCTATGGGTCAGGCGCTGTCGCGCTCGATGATGGAAAAGCCGACATCCACGATAGGCTGGTTGACCGTGCGCCCTTGCGCCCGCGCGATCAAAAACTCGGCGGCCTGGCGACCAATGTCGCTGCTATTGATGTGCACAGTGGTCAAGGCAGGCACCATGTCGGCCATATAAGGTACATCGCCAAACCCCACGATGGACAGGCGCTGCGGCACGGCAATGCCTCGTGCCTTGGCTTCGGTCAGCACCCCCATGGCCAGCAGGTCCGAGCTGCAAAACACTGCATCAGTCTCTGGCGCTTGCAACAGGATGCGGCTAAGGGCCTCCCGGCCACTTTTAAGGGTGCGCGAGGTGCCCACATTGTCAGCGAACACCTTCGCAAAACCCTGCTGCATCAGCATGCTTTGAAAGGCATGGGCGCGGCGTATGGCCCGCTCATCACCGGCGCTGACCAATGCGAAGTTTTTGCGCCCCTTTTTAATCAGGAAATGAGCCACTTCCCGACCAATATCCGAGTGAGAAAAGCCAATCAGCATGTCAATCGGAGTAGGCGTCAAATCCCAGGTTTCAACGACCGGAATACCAGAGGCCAGCAGGCGCGTGCGACCCTTGCTGGACTGCATGATGCCGGTCAAAAATATGCCATCAGGGCGGCGACCAATGATGGCCTCCAGCAAAGCCCCTTCGCGTTCGGAGGAATAGCCGGTTTGGCCCAACATGAGCTGGTAACCGGACTCAAACAACGTGTTGTTCAGGGTGTCAATCGTCTCCACAAACACCGACACCACAATGCTGGGCACCACCGCGGCAATCAGGCGGCTACGGGACGAGGCCAGCCCCCCGGCCACCCGGTTGGGCACATAACCGGTACGCTGGACGGCGTCCTGCACCTTCTTCAAAACCTCGGGTGACACCTGGTCTGGCGTGTTGACTGCACGCGACGCGGTGATGGGCGCGACACCGGCGAGCTTGGCCACATCACCCAAGGTGATGGCTCCGCTGCTGCGCCGCGATCGCTTGGGCTTATCTGAAGTGGTCATGGGGTTGATGGACGTTCTTATAATGGTAGCGTTACCATCATAGTGCATGACAGGAAATAGCAATGGCAGATATTCACGGCAACGCCGCCCCCCACACGATCCGCATGAACGCGCTGGACAACGTAGCCATCGTCGCCAATGACGGCGGCCTGGCGGCTGGCACGGTTCTCAACAACGGCTTGGTATTGGTCGACAAAGTGCCGCAGGGCCACAAAGTTGCCTTGGTGGGCCTGGCGGCCAACGCGCCGGTGCTGCGCTACGGCATCCCGATTGGTTATGCAATCAAGGCCATCCCCGCAGGCAGCTGGGTGCATGAGCGCCTGTTGACCATGCCTGATGTGCGTGAGCTGAACGACTTGCCGATCTCCACCGTCAAACCCGCGCCACAACCCGCACTGGAAGGCTACACCTTTGAAGGGTTCCGCAATGCCGATGGTTCGGTGGGCACCCGCAACATTCTGGCCATCACCCAAACCGTGCAGTGCGTGGCGGGCGTCACCGACTTTGCCGTGCAGCGCATCAAGGCCGAGCTGTTGCCCAAGTACCCCAACGTGGACGACGTGGTGGCGCTGGAACACACCTACGGCTGCGGGGTTGCGATTGACGCACCGGGCGCAGAGATCCCCATCCGCACGCTGCGCAATATCAGCCTGAACCCCAACTTTGGCGGTGAGGTGATGGTGGTCAGCCTGGGTTGCGAGAAGCTGCAGCCTGAACGGCTGATGCCCCCCGGCACCATTCCCTTGATTGATGAGCGCAATGTGGACAGCGCCGCCAATGCCTTAGATGTGACGTGTCTGCAAGACGACGTGCACGTGGGTTTTATGGCGATGGTTGAAGCCATCATGCGGCAAGCGAACGTGCACCTTGAGCGGCTCAACAAGCGCCAACGAACGACCGTACCCGCCAGCGAACTGGTGGTGGGCGTTCAGTGCGGCGGCAGCGATGCGTTCTCGGGCGCCACCGCCAACCCGGCGGTGGGTTTTTGCACCGACTTGCTGGTGCGCGCCGGGGCCAGCGTGATGTTTTCCGAGACCACTGAGGTGCGCGACGGCATTGACCAGCTCACCTCCCGCGCGTCCACGCCCGAGGTAGCCGAAGCCATGATCCGCGAAATGGCCTGGTATGACGCTTACCTGCAGCGCGGCAAAGTGGACCGCAGCGCCAACACCACGCCGGGCAACAAAAAGGGCGGCTTGTCCAACATCGTTGAAAAGGCCATGGGCTCCATCGTCAAAAGCGGCTCTGCATCTATCACCGGAGTGTTGTCACCGGGCGAGAAGCTCAAACACAAAGGATTGACCTATGCGGCCACTCCCGCCAGCGATTTCATTTGCGGCACGCTGCAACTGG
>JANOLC010000548.1:0-2529 GCA_031419575.1 Burkholderiales bacterium
TGGCATCACGCGCCACGGCAAGGTGGTGTTCTACGACTACGACGAGATCGAATACATCACCGACTGCAACTTTCGCAAGGTGCCTGAGCCGCGCACGCAAGAAGACGAAATGAGTGGCGAGGTCTGGTACAAAGTTGGCCCTAAAGACGTGTTCCCCGAAACCTTTGCCCCTTTCCTGCTGGGCAACCCTGGCCGTGCGGCAGTTTTTCATGGTTCACCATGCCGATTTGTTGGACGCTGCCTTCTGGCAAGCCCACAAGGAACGTATTCAGGCGGGGCATGTGTTTGATGTGTTTCCGTATGAGCAAGACAAAAGATTTTCATTTTTGAAGGAGATAGACCATGTTCAATGATTCAAACAACGCTGCAGCCGACCCCGTCGTCATCGTCGGCGCAGCCCGCACCCCCATGGGTGGTTTTCAGGGCGACTTCTCATCGCTCTCGGCCCATGACCTCGGTGGCGTTGCCATCAAGGCCGCCGTTGAGCGATCGGGCATTTCACCGGATGCCGTCACCGAAGTGTTGTTTGGGAACTGCCTGATGGCCGGTCAGGGCCAGGCCCCGGCTCGCCAAGCGGCATTCAAGGGCGGGCTACCCATCAGTGCGGGCGCGGTCACGCTCTCCAAGATGTGTGGCTCGGGCATGAAGGCCACCATGATGGCGCACGATATGTTGCTGGCCGGTAGCCACGAGGTGATGGTGGCGGGCGGCATGGAAAGCATGACCAACGCGCCACACCTGCTGCTCAAGGGCCGCAGCGGCATCCGGATTGGCCACGACCGTGTGATGGACCACATGATGCTGGACGGTCTGGAAGACGCTTACGAAGCCGGCCGCTCCATGGGCACCTTTGGTGAAGACTGTGCCGCCAAATACAGCTTTACCCGCGCCAGCCAAGACCACTTTGCCACCACCAGCGTGCAGCGCGCGCAGGCGGCCACCTTGTCCGGCGCGTTTGTGGCCGAGATCACGCCGGTGACCGTCAAGGGCCGCGCGGGCGATACGGTCATCAGCATTGATGAGGGACCGGGCAAGATCAAGCTCGACAAAATTCCGGCGCTCAAACCCGCGTTCAAAAAAGACGGCACCATCACCGCCGCCAGCAGCTCCAGCATCAACGACGGCGCAGCGGCCATGGTGCTGATGCGCGCCTCCACTGCGGCGAAGTTGGGCTTGAAGCCTTTGGCCAAAATCGTCAGCCATGCCACCCACGCGCAAGAACCTAACTGGTTTGCCACGGCCCCGCTGGGTGCGGTGAACAAGGCGCTGGCCAAAGCGGGATGGGCGGTGGGGGATGTGGATTTGTGGGAAGTCAACGAAGCCTTTGCCGTGGTACCCATGGCGTTGATGCATGACCTCAAACTCAGCCACGATATCGTCAACGTCAACGGTGGGGCTTGCGCGCTGGGCCACCCCATCGGGGCCAGCGGCGCGCGCATCATGGTCACGCTCATGTACGCCTTGCAGGCCCATGGCCTGAAAAAAGGCGTGGCCACGCTGTGCATTGGTGGTGGCGAAGGTACCGCTGTTGCTCTTGAAATGATATAAAAACAATAGCTAACTATTGATATTTTACGGGGACTTTAGGCTAATATGATCTTAAATCAAGAGCAGGAGATGGTTCGCGACGCGGTGCGGGACTTTGCCCAAAAAGAGCTGTGGCCCCACGCGGCCCGGTGGGACAAAGAGCACCACTTTCCCAAAGACGCCCACCGGGGCCTGGCCGCGCTGGGGGCTTACGGCATTTGCGTGCCGGAAGAGTTTGGCGGCGCGAATCTGGACTACCTCACCCTGGCCCTGGTGCTGGAAGAAATTGCGGCGGGCGACGGCGGCACCAGCACGGTGATTAGCGTGACCAACTGCCCGGTCAACGCCATCCTGCTGCGCTATGGCAATGCCGCGCAAAAGAAGCAGTGGCTTACGCCCTTGGCACAGGGCCAATTGCTGGGTGCGTTTTGCCTGACCGAGCCGCATGTGGGTTCGGACGCATCGGCGCTGTCCACCACAGCCAACAAAGTGGGTGATGAGTACGTCATTAATGGCGTCAAGCAGTTCATCACCAGCGGTAAAAACGGTGATGTGGCCATCGTCATTGCCGTTACCGACAAAGGTGCGGGCAAAAAGGGCATTAGCGCCTTTATCGTGCCCACCACTGCACCCGGTTACGTGGTGGCCCGTCTCGAAGACAAACTGGGCCAGCACAGCAGCGACACCGCGCAGATCAACTTCGACAACTGCCGCATTCCGGCCGACAACCTGATAGGTGCCGAGGGCGAAGGCTACAAGATCGCCTTGGGCGCGCTGGAGGGTGGGCGCATCGGCATTGCCGCGCAAAGTGTCGGCATGGCACGCAGCGCGTTTGAGTTTGCAGTCGGCTACGCCAAAGAGCGGCAGAGCTTTGGCACCGCCATCTTCAACCACCAGGCCGTGGGTTTCCGCCTGGCCGACTGCGCGACGCAGTTAGAGGCCGCGCGCCAGCTCAATTGGCACGCCGCCGCCCTGCGCGACGCCGGCCGGCCCTGCCTGAAA
>JANOLC010000549.1:0-2365 GCA_031419575.1 Burkholderiales bacterium
CGCCCAATCGCCAGATACTCAAATCCCATCCCCCGCACCTGCGCTGGGTCATAAAGGTTGCGGCCATCAAAAATCACTGGGCTTCTCAGCGATGTTTTCAGCGTCGCGAAGTTCGGACTTCTGAATTCTTTCCACTCCGTCACGATCACCAACGCATCCGCGTTGTTCAGTGCAGCGGCCTGACTATCGGCATACGTCAGGCCGGGCGCATCGGGGAAGCAGTGTTTGGCCTCAGGCATCGCCACCGGGTCGTAAGCGGTGACGGTGGCACCCGCATCCAGCAAATCAGCAATCACCTCGCGGCTGGTGGCTTCGCGCATATCGTCGGTGTTGGCTTTGAAGGCCAGGCCCCAAATGGCAAAGTGTTTGCCACTCAGATCAGCGCCAAAGCGCGCCTTGATCTTGCCGCTCAGCACGTGTTTTTGGGCGTCGTTGGCTTCTTCTACGGCGGTCAGCACGCGCAAGACGATGCCCGCGTCATCGGCAGCAGTTTTGATCAGCGCCTTCACGTCCTTGGGAAAACATGAGCCGCCATAACCGGCCCCGGCGTACAAAAAGTCGTAGCCAATGCGCGGGTCGCTGCCAATACCCTTGCGTACGCTCTCGATATCAGCGCCCAATTTTTCGGCCAGGTTGGCCAGCTCGTTCATAAAGCTGATGCGGGTGGCCAACATGGCGTTGGCGGCGTATTTGGTTAGCTCGGCACTGCGGATGTCCATCACGATCAGGCGGTCGTGGTTGCGCTGGAAGGGCGCGTACAGCGCGCGCATGTTCAGCGCGGCCTGCTCGTCGTCACAGCCCACCACAATGCGGTCGGGCTTCATGAAGTCGTCAATCGCCGCGCCTTCCTTCAGAAACTCGGGGTTGGACACCACGCTGAACGGCGTGTCCACGCCCCGCTTGGCCAACTCAGCAGCGATGGCCGCGCGCACGGCATCGGCAGTACCCACTGGCACGGTGCTCTTGTCCACCACGACCTTGTAGTCCGTCATGTACTTGCCGATGTTGCGGGCGGCGGCGGTGACGTATTTCATGTCAGCTGAGCCATCCTCATCGGGTGGTGTGCCCACAGCAATGAACTGGATGGTGCCAAAGTGCGCGGCGCGCTCAATGTCGGTGGTGAAGTGCAAGCGCCCGGCAGCCACGTTGCGCCGCACCATCTCCTGCAGGCCGGGCTCAAATATGGGAATGCCACCGTCTTCCAAAATCTTGATCTTGGCCGGATCCACATCCAGACACAACACATCGTTGCCCACTTCAGCCAGGCAGCAGCCAGATACCAAACCCACATAGCCGGTGCCGATGACGGTGATTTTCATGAAAAAAGTCCTTGAGGAATAGAGGCGAAAAAAATGACGAAGATTGATGCTCGGTTGGGTTGCTTACGGGGGTAATGTAATGCAATGGCCTGTTGGTGAAGCGGGCTTGAGCGTGCCAATTTACCTCACTGTCACCCGCGCAAATTTGCGTTTACCAACCTGTATCACATATACCCCAGCACTTAATTTGAGTCCTTTGTCGCTCACCACGCTGGAGTCCACCCGCACACCACCACCGTCGATCAAGCGGTTGCCCTCGCCGCTCGATGCGGCCAGCCCGGCCAGTTTGAGCACTGCCCCAATGCCCACCGCAGCGCCGCCCTCGCCCAGGGTGACAGACACGTCGGCAATCTCATCGGGAACGCCACCCTTGCTGCGATTGATGAAATCGGCCTCCGCCGCGTCTGCCGCTGCCGCAGAGTGAAAACGCGCGGTGATTTCTTTGGCCAGCGCAACTTTGGCGTCTTTGGGGTTACGCCCGCCCTCAGTCTCAGTCTTCAGCGCGGCAATTTGGGCTTCTGACTTGAAGCTCAGCAAGGTGTACCAGCGCCACATCAGCACGTCTGAAATGCTCAACACCTTGGCAAACATGGTGTTGGCGTCTTCGCTGATACCGATGTAGTTGTTTTTGCTTTTGGACATCTTCTCGACGCCATCCAGGCCTTCCAGCAGCGGCATAGTCAAAATGCATTGCGGCTCCTGGCCATACTCTGTCTGCAAGTGGCGGCCCACTAACAAGTTGAATTTTTGGTCGGTGCCGCCCAATTCCAAGTCAGACTTCAGTGCGACCGAGTCGTAACCCTGCATCAAGGGGTACAAAAACTCATGCACGCTGATCGGTGTGCCCGCCTTGAAGCGGTCGTGGAAATCATTGCGTTCCATCATGCGGGCCACGGTGTACTTGGCCGCCAGTTGGATCATGCCGCGGGAACCCAGTGTGTCGCCCCATTCACTGTTGTAGCGAATTTCGGTTTTTGACGGGTCCAGCACCATGGACGCTTGCCGATAGTAGGTTTGGGCGTTGGCCTCAATTTGCTCGCGGGTCA
>JANOLC010000550.1:0-4360 GCA_031419575.1 Burkholderiales bacterium
GCTTCTATCCGGGCCCGTTTCACATTTATGAACCTCATCACCTCCCTACATTTCAATCGATCTCTTGTGCGCCCACTTTCGGGCTTGTGCTCGCGCTTAGCCGTGCTGGTCTCTCTGGTGATGGTCGGGTGCGCACAAACACCCCCCAGCGTGCCCCACGCGGGGCCAACCCTCGAACTCACGCCGCCCGTGGCAATCACCCCCAAGCGTCCACCCAAAATAGGCCTGGCGCTGGGCGGGGGCGCAGCCCGCGGTTTTGCCCACGTGGGCGTGATTCAGGTGCTGGAAGAAGCCGGCCTGCGCCCCAGTTTTTTGGCGGGTACCTCGGCGGGTAGTCTGGTGGCGGCTATTTATGCCAGTGGCAAAACAGGGGCGCAACTGCAGCAGGTGGCCGAGTCTATGGAGGAGGTTGCCATCACCGACTGGACGTTGCCCATCTTCAGCCGGGGCATGTTCCGTGGCGAGGCGCTGGCGCGTTACGTGAACCAGCTCGTTGGCAACCAGTTGATTGAAAATATGCCCATGCGCTTGGGGCTAGTGGCCACCGATCTCAACAGCGGGCAGGCCGTGCTGTTTCAGCGGGGCGATACGGGGACGGCTGTGCGCGCGTCCAGCGCCGTGCCTGCCGTGTTTCAGCCCGTCAAAATTGCGGGACGCGAATACGTGGACGGCGGTCTGGTGTCGCCTGTGCCCGTGCGTTATGCCCGCCAGATGGGTGGCGAGCTGGTCATTGGCGTGGATATTTCCAGTGCGCCAGAGAACAATCCGGCTAACGACACCCTGCAAATATTGCTGCAGACTTTTGCCATCATGGGTAAGAGCATTAACAGCTTTGAGTTGCGTGAAGCGGATGTGGTGGTGCGCCCGGTGTTGACCGGCATTTCAAGCGCCGATTTCAGCTCACGCCGACGCTCGATTGAAGCGGGTCGCCAAGCCATGCTGCTGGCGTTACCCCAGTTACGCCAGAAGATGCAAACGCTGGCCCGCCCGGAATAAGGTGATTTGAATAAAAAAAAGGGCTGATCTTGCGACCAGCCCTTAAGGGATCCCTGAACCTTGAGGTTTCGAAAGGATCCGAGGAGACAACTTGTGTGAACTTAATCCGATGGATTAAGTTTTTCAAAATTAGCTTGGACCAAGTATCTCAGGGTTTTCCCTTGCGGACTAGAGTTTTCACTCCAAACGCACAAACACCTTCTGAAATTTTCAAATCAAGACAAGTTGTGTGAAAAATTTCGTGTTTTAGGCACGCTTCTTGGCAACGGTCTTGGCTGCGTCCATCGCGTTAGCGGTGGCGGTGTTGAAGTTGGACTCAGCGGCATCAGTGGCTTGCTTCACGGCTTTTTGCACCGATTCCAGCGCGTTGTTGGCGGCAGAGATAGCGCTCTTGAACACGGCAACAACGGTCTCGGAACCAGCAGGTGCGTTCTTGGCTGCGGTGTCGACCAGGCCGGAAAATTTCTTCTGGGCTTCAGCAGCTTGTGCTTCAACGGTTTTGGTGAATTCTGCGGTGGAGCTGGTAGCGATGTCATACAGGTGACGGCTGTACGAAGCAGTTTTTTCAGCCAAAGGCTGGAGCACGCTGGATTGCAGAGCGATCAGTTCCTGTGCGTCTTTCACGCTCAGAACGGCTTTGGCGTGGTCGCCGGCTTCAGCCATGGCGGCTTTGGAAGCGGTCATGTTGAGTTCAACGATTTTCTCGACGCCTTCGAAAGCTTTGCTGGTCAGACCCAACAGAGTTTCCATGTTTGCTTTGTGGGAAGCCATCACTTGATCAACGGTCAACATATTAATCTCCAATAAAAAAGTAAAAAAGAACTCAGTTACTGCGCCTCAACCGGATGAACCGTATTTGCAAGTGGTTTTCCCTTTGCCCGGTCTATGTTGCAGTGCAGCATCCTTTGAATTATAGGGTTATCCCGATGCCTTGCAAGTGATTTTTGCTGCGTCGCAACATTTTAGAGATAAAGTCCTAAAAAGCGACGTTTTTCCTGCCCCGACACAATACCGGCATGAAAGCGTTTTACTCGGGTCAGTTCGTCTTGCCGCTCCCCGAAGGGCACCGGTTTCCCATGGTCAAATACGCGTTGCTGCGGGACCGGCTGCTGGCAGAACTTCCCGCCATCACCCAGCTTGAGGCTCCCCGCGCCACGGATGGCGAGCTGGCGCTGGCCCACACCCCGGCGTACATCGATGCCATCGCCAGTGGCACTATCAGCTCGCCCGCCATGCGGGAAATCGGTTTTCCGTGGACACTGGCCATGGTAGAACGCTCGCGTCGTTCGGTAGGTGCCACTATCGCCGCCATGCGCGCGGCGTTCGGGCAAGGCATTGCTGCCAACATGGCCGGAGGCACGCACCACGCCTCATTCGACAAAGGCGGCGGTTTTTGCGTGTTCAACGACGCCGCCGTGGCTGCCCGCCTGGCGCAAGCCGAGTGGAGTCGGGTACTCCTGCCCAACGGTCTGCCGCGCCCACCATTGCACGTGGCAGTGATTGATCTGGACGTGCACCAGGGCAACGGCACGGCCCGCATCTTCAACGATGACCCCAGCGTGTTCACTCTGTCCCTGCATGGTGAAAAAAACTTTCCGTTTCGCAAGGAAGCTAGCGACTTGGACGTGAACCTGCCCGATGGTTGTGGCAACGACGACTATCTGCACGCGCTGGACATCGCATTGGATGAGCTGGCCCGGCGCTTCAACCCCGGCCTGGTGATTTACCTCGCCGGAGCCGATCCGTTTGAACGCGACCGCCTGGGCCGTCTTAAATTGACCTTCGATGGCCTGGAAGCCCGTGACCGCCGCGTTTTTGACTGGTGCTATGTCCGCCAAATCCCAGTCGCCTTTGCCATGGCAGGTGGTTACGGCCTCAACATTGAAGAAACCGTGCAAGTTCAGGTCAACACCTACCGGGTCGCGCTGGACTACTGGCGGCGCTGGCAAAATCGCTGCTCATGAGCTCATTGACCCCTCCCCTTCAAATCACCCCATCGTCGTCAGTCAAACCCCAGCCCGACCGGCGCAGCGCCTACAAAATGTTTCGCCCCATCGCCACCCGCTGGTCCGACAACGATGCCTACGGCCATGTCAACAACGTTGTCTATTACAGCTGGTTTGACACCGCCGTCAACGCCTGGCTGATCGAGCAAGGCGTGCTGGACATTCACCACGGTGACACCATCGGCCTGGTGATCGAAACCCATTGCAACTACTTTGAGTCGCTGGCGTTTCCACAAACGGTGGAGGCGGGGGTTCGCATTGCGCGTTTGGGCAACTCCAGCGTGCGGTATGAAATTGGCCTGTTTGCGCAGGGCAGCGAGACTGCCGCCGCGCAGGGCCACTTCGTGCATGTTTATGTGAACAAGCAGAGCCGCCGACCCGTGGCTTTGCCTGATAACCTTCGATCACTTTTGCAAACCCTCACCTCATCTAAATTAAATTAACTTTGAAGAACGCCGAATGAACCCAACCACAGAAACTCCCAGTGCAGCCAATGCTGCCATCGTTGATGCCGCCATCACCTCCCGCATGTCGGCTCGCGCCTTCACGCAGCAAGCGGTCAGTCGTGACGTCATCACCGACATCCTGCAAGTGGCCAGTCGGGCGGCTTCGGGCACCAACACCCAGCCCTGGAAAACCTACGTCTTGCAGGGCAACAGCCGTGATGCCCTGGTGGAGAAGGTCTGCGCCGCGCATGACGCAATCCGTGCCAACCCCGACCTGGCCACCGAGTACCGCGAGGAATACGACTACTACCCTGAAAAATGGGTTAGCCCCTACATTGACCGCCGCCGCGAAAACGGCTGGGGCCTGTACGGACTGGTAGGCATTGGCAAGGGCGACAAAGACAAAATGCACTTGCAGCATCAGCGCAATTACAAGTTCTTTGACGCGCCAGTGGGCCTGATGTTCACCATGGACCGGGTGATGGGCCGGGGTTCTCTGGTGGACTACGGCATGTTCTTGCAAAGCATCATGGTCGCAGCGCGAGGTCGGGGCCTGCACACCTGCCCGCAAGCGGCATGGAATGGTTTTGGCAAGATCATCCTGCCGCACATTGGTGCTGGCGCTGACGAAATGCTGGTCTGTGGCATGGCGCTGGGTCATGCCGACACAAGTGACATCGTCAACACCTTTCACACGCCGCGTGTGCCGGTGGCCGAGTTCACCCACTGGCTGGACTGACGACTGGTTTGACCTCTCTCCTCGGGCTGTTCCCCCAGTTCCTCAATGGGCTGAGCTACGCCACCACGCTGTTCCTGATGGCGGCGGGGTTGACGCTGATTTTTGGCGTGACCCGCATCGTCAACTTCGCGCATGGCAGCTTCTTCATGTTGGGGGCGCTGTTCTCGGCGCAT
>JANOLC010000551.1:0-3732 GCA_031419575.1 Burkholderiales bacterium
GCTGCACCAGCACAAAGGCCATGCCGGGGTCTTTGCCAGCGGGCATGCCAGAGAAGAAGGCCTCAAAGGCCGCCAGCCCGCCGGCCGAGGCCCCAATGCCAACAATGGGAAACCCCCCAGGCGCTTCATCGGGGATAGCCATTGGGCTGTCAGGCACGGGTACTATTTTTTTTGGACGCATCAGATTGCTATATTTTTGATAGCTTACTATTTAACTCTGGTAAGGACTTAAATCACATTTAACCAACTAATCAGACAAATAGTCGAAAAATCGTACTTTGTTTCGGCCGGCCGACTTGGCCTGGTACATGGCCACGTCCGCCTTTTTGAGAAGCTGTGGCCCCGCTTCAGCATCTCCCGTGAAAATCAGTGCACCAATGCTGGGGGTGCTGGTGTAAGAGTGACCCGCCAAATCGTAAGGCAGGCGCAACGACTCCAATATCTTGTCGGACACATGGGTGGCCTGCGTCAAGGCCTCATCACGCTGTCGGCTCAGGGCTTTGAGCAGCACCACAAACTCGTCACCCCCCAGGCGGGCCACGCTGTCGCCTTCACGCACACAGCCCAGCAACCGGGTAGCCACCTGGCGCAGCAGCAGGTCACCCATGTCGTGACCCAGGGTGTCGTTGAGCAGTTTGAACTTGTCCAAATCCATGAACATCACAGCGCAGTACTCACCGTTGCGCTGCGAAGCCAGCATGCCCTGGTTGAGCCGGTCCATCAACAGGCGGCGGTTGGGCAGGCCGGTCAGCACGTCGTGCATGGCCATGGCTTCCAGTGCCGCCACTGAGGCCATGAGCTGCTTGTATAACAGACGCACTTCCAGCATGTTGTAGATGCGGGTCTTGACTTCAACCACGTCGAACGGTTTCGCAATGAAGTCCTTGGCCCCGGACGCCAGCGCGCGCTGCTTGTGGCCGGGCTGTGCGGTGATGGCCAGGACGGGCGCATAGCCGTCTGCTTCGATGGCGTTGAGGCCCTGCATGACTTCAAAACCGTCCATGCCGGGCATTTGCAGATCCAGCAGAAACAGGTCATAGGGGTGTGCCTGATGCAAGGCGCAGACCTCCGTTGGATATTGCGTTGCCGTCACCGAGGTGTAGCCCGCCGTTTCCAGAATCGTCTGCAGCAACTCCACATTGGAAGCCTTGTCATCCACAATCAAAATTCGGGCGGCCAGAATATCTGCGCGTTGAATCGTCATGAAATCTGCCCCTTCACGACTTCAGCACCAATGCCGCGGTACCCGGTGTATCTGCAGGACTGGTCAAACATGGGCTCGCCACTCACCCGGAAGTGCTGCTCGCTGCCATCGGCATTGACACGGCTGAAGCCAAAGTCCAGGAACGGCTCACGTGCGGCAATCTTGGTCTGCAAGGCGACCCGCTCGTCTTCGTTCCAGCCGGTGACTTCGCCGACATTGACTTCACCCAGAAATTCGGTCACGCGCAGGCCCAGCATTTCCTGTACCGGGCCCGAAACACGGGTGAAATTACCGGTTTCGTTTTGCTCCCAGTACCAGTCCGAGGCCAACTCGGTCAGGCGGCGAAAACGCTCCTCACTGGCGCGCAGTTCAGCGGTGCGGTCCTGCACCGACTGCTCCAGAAAGCAGCTGTAACTTTCGAGCTTTTTGTAGAGCAGGCGCACTTCCAGCATGTTGTGGATGCGGGTCTTGACTTCAGCCAGATCGAACGGTTTGCTGAGAAAGTCCTTGGCTCCGGACTGCAGCGCCTGCAACTTGTGGCCCGGCTCAGCAGTGAGAGCGATCACGGAAAGATACCCGCCCGCGTCATCGGCCTTGAGCATCTCCATCACCTCAAACCCATTCATGACGGGCATGTTCAAGTCCAGCAGAATCAAGTCGTAGCGGTGCTCCCGGTTCAAGGTTGCCACCTCTGCGGGACGGGTTGTGCTTGACACCCGGGTGTAGCCCGCTTCGTTTAGAAGCTGGGTCAACAGCGCTACATTGACGGGCTGGTCGTCCACGATGAGGATGTTGGCGTTCAGGATATCGGACTCATTGAGCAGCATGGGGTTCCTGTTCGTTTTTGTTGAGGTGGGCGGATTTCTTGCTGGCAAATTTCAGGGCTCTGTCAAGAGTTTCCATGAACTCGGTGACCCGAATCGGTTTGGTCAGATAGTCAAAAAAACCGGCGGCCAGACCGTTTTCAATGTCGCGCGGAATGGCATTGGCACTGAGGGCCACCACCGGGATGTGCGCCGTGATCTTATCTGTGATCAATATCCCGAGCGCGGCAATGCCGCTGATGCCTGGCAGGTTGATGTCCATCAGGATCACATCAGGCTGTGCCGCACGCGCGAGTTCAATGCCACTCTTGCCGTCGTTGGCGCTGAGCAGGCGAATATCGGGCCTTCGGGACATGATTTCTTCCACCAGCATCAGGTTGGCCGGGTTGTCTTCGACGTACAACAGCGTGTAGGCCTGAACATCGGTTGATTCCAGGCTGCCCAGGCTCGATACGGACTCGTCGTCATGGGTGCCCCACTGCGGCGCAGTGGTCAGCTCCAGTTCAATCCAGAACAGGCTGCCAACCCCGACGGTACTCTGAACCCCGATGTCGCCCCCCATCAGCCCTGCCAGGCGTTTGCAGACAACCAGGCCAATGCCGGTGCCCTCTTCTTCGCTGGACTCCTGACCCAAGCGGTTAAAAGGCTGGAACAGCTGGTCTACTTTTTCGGGGGACAGGCCATCGCCCGTATCGGTCACGCAGATGCGCAAACGCCCGTAGTCCCCTTCGCTGCAGGTGACATTGACGGAGCCACCCAGGCGGTTGTACTTGATGGCGTTGGACAGCAGGTTGATCAACACTTGCTTGACCCGGGTGCGGTCTGCCCGTACGAAATACGGCACTTCCAGATTTGAAAACGTGACCTGCACATCGCGCTTTTTGGCCTGCGGCTCAATCATGGCCTGACATTCCACCAAGACGTCGGCCAGTGCAATGGGCTCCAGGGACAAAGAGAGCTTGCCGGATTCAATCAGCGCCAGGTCCAGGATCTCGTTGATCAACTCCAACAGGTACCAGCCGGCTTGCAGAATCTGATTGACGCTGCGCTTCTGCGCCGCAGTAGGTGGTGGCACACCGGTCTCGATCAGTTGGGCAAACCCCAGGATCGCGTTGAGCGGCGTGCGCAACTCGTGGCTCATGCTGGAGAGAAAATCCGACTTGGCGAGGTTGGCTTTTTCTGCGACCGATTTGGCTTTTTCCAGTTCAATGTTGCTTTGCTGCAGCACCGAGTCGAGCAACTTGCGCTCGGTCACATCACGCGCTGCGGCAAAGACACCCTGTAGCACACGGTCGCGGTCATAAAACGTGGTGGCGTTGTAGGAGACGATGGTTTCCTTGCCGTCTCTTGCGCGTGCGGTGAGTTCGTAGTTGGTGACCTTGTTCTCGTTGAGCACACGCTTGATGCCCGCCTCAGCCCGGCCTGGGTCGGTGAAATAGCTTTTGAATGGTGCACCAATCAGCTCGTCACGCGTGCAACCGGTGAGCGCTTCCATTTGCTTGTTGACATCCGAGATCATGCCGGACGGATCGGTGGCAATCAGTGCATCCATATTGGACTCGATGAGAGAGCGTGTGTAGAACTGCTGGTCGCGCAAACGCTGATCGAGTTTCTTCTGCTCCGCTTCAGCCTGTTTCCGCAGCGTATTATCAGTACCAATCAGCAGAAAGCCGATGATTTCGTCCTGGGCGTCGCGTAGTGCAG
>JANOLC010000552.1:0-2342 GCA_031419575.1 Burkholderiales bacterium
TTGGACATCGCCCCCTTTGAGTGACAGGCACTGGTACCCCATTTACGAAAAAATGGTGGAGTACGACATTCCCGCCATGATCCACGTCAGCACCAGTTGCAACGCCTGCTTCCACACCACCGGCGCGCATTATTTGAACGCTGATACGACCGCCTTCATGCAGTGCCTGACCAGCGACTTGTTCAAGGACTTCCCCACGTTGCGTTTTTTGATTCCCCATGGCGGCGGTGCCGTGCCTTATCACTGGGGTCGGTTCCGGGGCTTGGCGCAAGAGCTGAAAAAGCCGCTGCTGGAAGAGCATTTGCTCAACAACATCTTCTTTGACACCTGCGTCTACCACCAGCCCGGTATTGACTTGCTCAACACCGTGATTCCTGTGAAAAACGTGCTGTTTGCCAGCGAGATGATTGGGGCAGTGCGAGGCATTGACCCACAAACAGGCCACTATTTTGATGACACCAAGCGTTACATCGAGGCGTCCAAAATTTTGAGCGATGCGGATCGTTATCAAATTTATGAAGGCAATACCCGTCGCGTGTTCCCGCGCCTGGATGCCGTGCTCAAAGCAAAAAACCAATAACCCTGTCCGTTCAGGTTGAGCCTGTCGAAACCCTTCGACGATGCTCAGGGCGAACGGCCACTAACAAGGAATTTACGTGTTGAACAACTTAGGCATCGTTAAACGCAACATTGTGCGTGCTGACAAAGCGGCGGTAGAGCGCCTGTCCAAACTCGGCGTGGCCACCATCCACGAGGCCATGGGCCGCGTCGGCCTGATGAAGCCCTACATGCGCCCCATCTACAGCGGCGCCAAAATTTGCGGCACAGCGGTCACCATCCTCCTGCAGCCCGGTGACAACTGGATGATGCACGTGGCCGCCGAGCAATTGCAGCCCGGTGACGTGGCCGTGGCCGCCGTCACCACCGAGAACGACGACGGCTTTTTTGGCGACCTGCTGGCCACCTCATTCCAGGCGAGAGGCGCGGTGGGCTTGATCATTGACGGTGGTGTGCGTGACGTGGCCGATCTGGAGAAGATGGGCTTTCCCGTGTTCAGCAAAGCGATTCATTCCAAAGGCACCATCAAGGCCACGCTGGGCTCGGTGAATATCCAGATCGTTTGTGCCGGTGCCATCGTCAACCCTGGCGACGTGGTGATTGCTGATGTCGACGGTGTGGTGGTGGTGCCCGCCGCCATGGCGGCTCAGGTGGCGGATGCCGCTGAAAAGCGTGAGTCCTTTGAAGGTGAAAAACGCGCCAAGCTGGCCGCTGGCGTGTTGGGGCTGGACATGTACAACATGCGCGAGCCGCTGGAGAAGGCCGGATTGCGGTACATCGATTAGTTTAGGCATCAAATATGCCTTAAGTCCCCGTAGATATTGGACTTATAGCTATCAAATTAGTAGTAATTATTCAGGAACGACATGGAATTCACCAAAACCCCCGGCTGGCTGGACTGGTACACCGGCCCCGCCAAACCCACCTTCAAGCTGCCCGCAGGCGCGGTCGATGCCCATTGCCACGTGTTCGGCCCCGGCGCTGAATTCCCCTTTGCACCCGAGCGCAAATACACCCCGTGCGACGCGTCCAAGGCCCAGTTGTTTGCCCTGCGCGACCACCTGGGGTTCGAGAAAAACGTGATCGTGCAAGCCACCTGCCACGGTACCGACAACACCGCTTTGATCGACGCATTGAAGGCGTCCAACGGCAAGGCCAAAGGCGTAGCCACTGTGAAACGCAGCGTGACGGATGAGCAGTTGCAGGACATGCATGTGGCTGGTGTGCGTGGCGTGCGCTTCAATTTTGTGAAGCGCCTGGTGGACTTCACCCCCAAGGACGAGTTGCTGGAGATTGCCAACCGCATCAAGCCGTTGGGCTGGCATGTTGTGATTTACTTTGAGGCGGTGGACTTGCCCGAGCTGTGGGACTTCTTCACCGCATTGCCCACCACCGTGGTCGTCGACCACATGGGCCGCCCCGACGTGTCGCTGCCGGTGGATGGCCCACAATTCGCGCTGTTCGAGAAATTCATGCGCGAACACCCCAATGTGTGGAGCAAAGTGAGTTGCCCGGAGCGCTTGTCCATCACTGGCCCCAAGGCCTTGAACGGTGAACAGAACGCCTACCAAGATGTGATTCCGTTCGCCAAACGCATCGTCGAGCAATTCCCGGACCGCGCCTTGTGGGGCACCGACTGGCCGCACCCCAACCTCAAAGACCACATGCCTGACGATGGCCTGCTGGTGGACTTTATCCCGCACATTGCCACCACACCCGAGCTGCAGCAAAAGCTCCTGGTGGACAACCCAACCCGTTTGTACTGGAGCTGAATCATGTCCCTC
>JANOLC010000553.1:0-3274 GCA_031419575.1 Burkholderiales bacterium
AGGCCCGTGGCCTCAAGCTCAACTACCCCGAGGCCATGGCTCTGATCAGCGCCGCCGTTATGGAAGGCGCACGCGATGGCAAGACCGTGGCCCAGCTCATGAGTGCCGGACGTGAGGTGTTGACCCGCGACGATGTGATGGACGGCATTGCCGAGATGATTCCCGACATTCAGGTGGAGGCCACCTTCCCCGACGGTACCAAGCTGGTCACCGTGCACCAGCCGATCATTTAAAGAACTCCCATGACACCCGGCGAAATCATTCCCCACGACGGCCCCGATCACATCCTCAACGCGGGCAGGCGCACGCTAACGGTGGTGGTGCAAAACACGGCTGATCGCCCGATTCAGGTTGGGTCTCACTACCATTTTGCAGAAACCAATACCGCGCTTGGCTTTGACCGTGCTGCCGCGCAAGGCATGCGTTTGAACATCGCGTCGGGCTCGGCCGTGCGATTTGAGCCGGGCCAGCAGCGCACCGTGGAACTGGTGGACTACGCCGGGGACCGCAAGGTTTATGGGTTCCGCGGGCTGACAAATGGTGCGTTGGATTGCGCTCAGGCTGAGCGGGGAGGTTGAAACTATGGCAACGATTGGGCGACGCGCTTATGCAGAGATTTTTGGCCCCACCGTGGGTGACAGGGTGCGGCTGGCCGACACCGGGCTGCTGATTGAGGTTGAAAAAGACCTGACGCTGGGCGCTGGCAGCTACGGCGAAGAAGTGAAGTTTGGCGGTGGCAAGACCATCCGCGACGGCATGGCGCAGTCACAACGCATGAGGTCTGAGGGCGCAGTTGATTGCGTGATGACCAACGCACTCATCCTGGATCACAGCGGCATCCTCAAGGCGGACATCGGCCTCAAAGGCGGCCGCATTGTGGCCATCGGCAAAGCCGGCAACCCGGACACGCAGCCGGGGGTGGACATCATCATCGGACCGGGCACCGAGGTGATCAGTTGCGAAGGCAACATCGTCACCGCAGGGGGTATCGACAGCCATATCCACTTCATCTGCCCGCAGCAAATTGAAGAAGCTCTGGCGGCTGGCGTCACCACCATGCTGGGCGGTGGCACCGGGCCTGCCACCGGCACATTTGCCACCACCTGCACACCGGGGCCGTGGAATATCGAGCGCATGCTGCAGGCGGCCGATGCTTTCCCCATGAACTTAGGGTTTCTGGGCAAGGGCAATGCCAGCCTGCCCGCTGCCCTGCATGAACAAATTAACGCAGGTGTCATTGGCCTTAAATTGCACGAAGACTGGGGCACCACACCGGCGGCCATCAGCAACTGCCTGGACGTGGCGGAGGCCACCGACACGCAGGTGGCGATTCACTCGGACACGCTCAATGAGAGTGGCTTTGTAGAGAACACCATTGCAGCGACCAAGGGCCGCAGCCTGTGCGCGTTTCACACCGAAGGCGCGGGCGGCGGCCATGCACCGGACATTTTGCGGGTGGTGGGCGAGGCGAACTTTTTGCCGTCCAGCACCAACCCCACCATGCCCTACACGGTGAACACGCTGGACGAACACGTGGACATGCTCATGGTGTGCCACCACCTGGACCCGGCCATTGCCGAAGACCTGGCCTTTGCCGAGAGCCGCATTCGCAAGGAGACCATTGCCGCCGAGGACATCCTGCACGACCTGGGCGCTATCAGCATGATGAGCAGCGACAGCCAGGCCATGGGCCGTGTGGGTGAGGTCATCATCCGCACTTGGCAGACGGCGCACAAGATGAAGGCTCAAAGGGGATGGTTAAACCCGCCACCGTTCGTCCTGAGCCCGTCGAAGGACTCCCCCGACCTTCGGCAAGCTCAGGTTGAACGGGAATCTAGCAACGACAATTTCCGCGCCAAGCGTTACATCGCCAAATACACCATCAACCCGGCCATCGCCCACGGCATCAGCCATGAGGTAGGCAGCATAGCGGTAGGCAAATGGGCGGATCTGGTGGTGTGGAAACCCGCATTCTTCGGCGTCAAACCCGCGCTGATCCTGAAAGGCGGTTTCATTGCCATGGCCGCCATGGGTGACCCCAACGCCTCCATCCCCACGCCGCAGCCCGTGCATTACCGGCCCATGTTTGGTGGGTTTGGCGGAGCCCTGTCGCGCGGCTCGCTGACCTTTGTGTCGCAAGCCGGGATGAACGCAGGCATCAAGGAGCGGTTTGGCTTGACCAAGACCTTGAGCGCCGTTAAAAACATCCGTGGCATCCGCAAACAGGACATGGTGCACAACAGCTATTTGCCCACCATGGAAATTGATGCGCAAACCTATACCGTGCGCGCTGATGGCCAGTTGCTGACCTGTGAGCCAGCGGTGAGTTTGCCGATGACACAGCGGTATTTTTTGTTCTAATTTTTTGCGCCACATGGTGCTTCAACTTTGATGCTTCAAATCTCGAAACTCTTGCCCCAGGGCGCTGGCCTGGCTGGCGTGCTACTTAAACGAGCTGCCTCTGCCGAACTGGACTGGGATGTGCGCCAGAAAAGCCGGTTTGAAGCGACCGATTCGCTGGGGCGCCACATAGGCGTCTTTTTGCCACGCGGCACGGTGGCACGCGGAGGCGATGTGCTGGTGGCAGAAGACGGCTCACTCATCAAGGTGGTGGCCGCGCCGCAGTCCGTATTGCGTATCACGCATTGCAGCCAGCATGGCACGCCTTATGACCTGATTCGCGCGGCCTACCACTTGGGCAATCGCCATGTTCCTATCGAGCTCAAACCGGATCATTTGAAGATCGAGCCCGACCACGTGCTGGCCGACATGCTGCGCGCCATGCACCTGATCGTGCATACCGTGGACGAACCGTTCGAACCGGAAAACGGCGCGTATGCCACGGGGGGACACGCCCACGGCGGGCATGAGCACGGCCCCGGCTGCCACCACGACCACTGAGACGACTGGGCTTAAACCGCATGCTTGACAGCAGCTTGATGCAGCTCATGTGGCTGGCATCGCCCGCCTTGCCTATTGGCGGATTTTCCTACTCAGAATGCCTTGAAGTCACCGTGGATACTGGGCTTATAGCTACAGAATCAGGAGCAAAGGATTGGTTGGTTGATCAGTTACACCTCAGCCTGGCACGGTCTGACCTGGCGGCAGTCGCTCAGGGAATTACCACGTGGCGACTGGCAGACCCAGTTGCGGTTGCTGAAAAAATCGCAGCACTCAACCGCTGGGTTCTGCACACGCGCGAGAGCAGCGAGTTGCGTGCGCAAACCGAGCAAATGGGTCGGTCCTTGCTGGAGTGGTTGCGCAACCACACAAC
>JANOLC010000554.1:0-3031 GCA_031419575.1 Burkholderiales bacterium
GCTTGATCGAAGAGGGTTTGCGAATGCGGCTGCGTGCGGCTCAGGGCAACCCCGCAGTCAAGGGCAGGCCAATGCCCGTCTTCAACGGCAAGACTGGTTTGGCGGAGGGTTTAAGCGGGTTAAGTACCCGTGAAATGATGGATGCCAGCGACCGTGTTGCCTGATGTCAACGTGTTGGTTGCGGCGCACCGGGTTGACCATCCGCAACACAAGGCAGCGTCTGATTGGTTGAAGCGAACACTGTCAGGTGCCAGTGACGGCCAAGTGTTGGTGTTGCCCATGGCCGTGATCAGTGGCTTCTTGCGGTTGGTGACCAACATGCGGATTTTTCCGACTCCGACGGCTGCCCAACAGGCGGTAGATTTTGTGGACTGGTTGCTGGAGAGCCCCTCCGCCAGTTTGATCGGTGATTCCTCTGAATGGATTAGTTTTCGTGGCCTGGTACTTGACAAAAATTTGACAGCAAACCAGGTACCGGATGCCTGGCTGGCTGCGCTGGCGATTTCAATGGGCGAGCCGTTCGTCACTTTTGACAAAGGCTTTCGACTGCTGCTACCACGGTCGCTGTTGGTGTTGTTGCCTGCGGTGTGATTACTCTATAAATGCCATTGGGACGTTTTGACGGCTACTGCCACAGCACCCGCTGCCATCGCCTAATAGCCATAGACTCGCCCGCTTGGGTCGGCTACAACAAATGTGCGACTTGCGCCACTTAGTTGGTTGGTGAGGGCCCGCCGTTTTCCGGTCCCCAATAGGGTCTGCCACTTGATTCCAGAGGACTATCCGTAACCGGGTTGTACCTGGCGATCCATAAAATCTAGGCATGACCAAATCGACCGCTATTGCAGCATCCATAAAAACACATCCACGTGACGAGGTGGTGGCCCTGCGGCTGGTGCGCGCAGCCGTCAAAGCCAACTTACTGCCAGGGATGGTGCTGTGGAGCGGGTTGGTGGTACTGCTCATGGCCTACGCCTGGAGCCCGGCGGTGCAGTCGGGTCTGGCGCAATGGGGCACGGTCAAGATGGCGTGGGGTTATCCGTTTGCTTTCGCATCGTATGTGCTGTTTGCCGTGCTGGTGCCCGAAGCCCTGAGCCACGTGGTGCTGAAGCAGCCCTGGGCCAGAACCGCAGTGGCCGACATGCTTTATGCAGCCATTGTGTTCGGCTTCATTGGCATCTCGGTGGACATGCTGTACGGCGTGCAGGTCCAGCTGTTTGGAGATGGCAACGACGGTCTCACTATTCTGAAAAAAATGCTGTTTGACCAGTTTGTGTACTCACCGGTGTCGAATTACGTGACCGTTGTGGCGTTTGCCTGGCGCGAAGGCGGCTTCGGTTTCAAGGCCCTTAAACGCCTTGGGTCTGCCGACTATCTGCGCCGCCATTACCTGCCTGTGCTGATTGCGGTGTGGTGCGTTTGGATTCCGGGCGTGTTGGTCATTTACTTCATGCCCACCGCGCTGCAGTTCCCGGTGGCATCGCTGATTTTGAGCTTCTGGGTGCTGATTTTCAAATTTATATGTAAGGGCTGAGTGCGATCCGTTGCTCCCCTGCCGGAGCCCTCCACGATTGCCCTGGTTGGATTGGCGCTCTTCGGTTTGCTGGCCGAAAAAAGCCGCCGGGCACGCTAACCCTCAGCTCCGACGAAACGGATGGCCCGGTGGCAGGCGTGTCTCCTGTCACGGCGTTGCATTCATAAATGCCCCGCCAATCTGTGCTACCGAGTCAGGAGCAGCTTGCGCAAGGAATGCGGGAACCAATCGCGTGCACCTTGGTGATTTTCTCTGGAATGCGGAATCCGAAAAACATATTGACAGTAATGAGTACACAATGAAGACATCCGTAGTGCCAGCCTAGCGACACGGATGCATCGCAATTCAGTCATTCTCGGCCAGTAAGTGGCCCCTCATTGGAACCACGAAAACGCTATGCAAGCAGACAAGTTGATGCACCTCATTTATACGAGTGCTGCCACACCAGAGTTCCAACTTCCAGATCTAAAGACAATACTGCAGGGAGCGTACAGCAAGAACGCCCGGCGTGCTGTTACCGGGATGCTGCTCTACATCTCGGGCACGTTTTTTCAGGTTCTGGAAGGTGAGGAACCGGCGCTGATGGAGTTGTTCACCGTCATCTCCACAGACTCGCGCCACACCAGCCTGACGAGGATCATCCATGAGCCGATCGCGCGGCGCGCGTTTGGCGACTGGACGATGGGGTTTGCGCAAATTGCCCCTGCAGAACTGCAAACCATCGATGGTTTCAGTGATTTCTTCGAACAAGGCGATTCACTGATCAATCTTCAGCCGGGGCGGGCAAAGAAGCTGCTGACAGCCTTTGCCCAGGGTCGCTGGCGTGCACGGCTGCAAGGGGATTACAAGTGAGCGACGACCAGGGGTTTACGTTCGCTTTCCAGCCGATTGTCGATACACACACACGAACGGCTTACTCGCACGAGGCACTGGTGCGCGGCCTGGACAACGAACCGGCCTATCAGGTTCTCCAAAGGTATTCGGGCGACCGAATGCCAGCCTTCGATGCAGCCTGTCGCGCCAAGGCCATTGAAGTCGCAGCCCGCGTAGGTGTCAACACCAATTTGAACCTGAATTTTCTCCCTAGCGCGGCCTTCAAACTTGCGATTGGACTGGACTCCACCATCGAGGCCGCAAATCAGCATGGGTTCCCGTTGGATCGAATCATCATGGAGGCCACCGAAGGTGAAGCGATCAGCAACCCCACACGGTTCGCAACAGTCGTCAACGAATACCGCCGGGCCGGCGTGCGACTCGCCATTGACGATTTCGGCGCTGGCTACGCCGGCCTGAGCCTGCTGTCCGAGTTCCAGCCGGATATTGTCAAGTTGGACATGGCGCTGGTTAGAGGGATTGAGTCCGACGGCCCACGCCAAGCCATTGTGCGCGCCATTGCGCAGGTGTGCGTCGATTTGGGCATAGACTTTGTCATTGAAGGTGTAGAGACCATCAATGAATTCTCCTGGTTTAACGACCTGGGGGTGCATCTGTACCAAG
>JANOLC010000555.1:0-21118 GCA_031419575.1 Burkholderiales bacterium
GCAAAAAGGGCGTGTAGTCCTTATCAAATGGCGTTTATTTGCTATTAAAATAATAGCAACCCCGGCGGGACTGCTCGATTTAGCGCCGCTCGAGGCAAAGCCTGACCTGACCCTGGTCGTCACGCAGAACTCACCACTGGCCGTCGCCCAAGCCGTGCTGCAAGGTGACAAGCCGGGTGTGCGCGTTGAGGGCGATGTGCAACTCGCCGCCGAGGTGAATTGGTTGGTAGACCATGTCCGCTGGGATATGGAGGATGATTTGGCGCGGGTGTTTGGCGATGTGCCGGCCCACACGCTGGGCATGGCGGTTCGCAGCCTGGGCGATGCCCTGCGCCAGTTCATCGCAAAAATTGAAAAAACAAGCCCTAAAAATGGTGTGAATGGTGCGCCCACATGACGCGACTCTATCGGGGTGCGTTCATTGTCTTTATCGTGTTGCGGTATGGTTTGGATGAGCTTTTCTTAACCAGTTTTCAAAAGCCCTGGCTGCACGTGTTGGCGCGGGTGGTATCGGTGGGCCGCAATCTCAACGCCCCGCGCGGACAGCGACTTCGTGAAGCGTTGGAGCGTTTGGGCCCTATTTTTGTCAAATTTGGACAGGTGCTGTCTACCCGGCGCGACTTGATGCCCATTGACATTGCCGATGAGTTGGCGCGTTTGCAAGACCGGGTTCCCCCGTTCAACTCCGATGTCGCCGTAGCCATCATCGAGCGGGCTTTTGGCAAGCCGGTTGACAGCATCTTTTCGTCGTTTGACCGGGAACCCATCGCCAGTGCGTCCATCGCGCAGGTTCACTTCGCCAAGCTGGTGGACAAGGAGGGCAAAGAGCGTGATGTTGCCGTCAAAGTGTTGCGCCCCGGCATGCTGGGTGCCATCGAAAAAGACCTGAGCCTGATGCGTATGATGGCCAGCTGGGTGGATGGTCTGTCCAGCGACGGCAAGCGCCTCAAACCCAAAGAGGTGGTGGCCGAGTTCGACAAATACCTGCACGACGAGTTGGACTTGGTGCGAGAGGCCTCCAGCGCTGCCCAGCTGCGCCGCAACATGGCGGGGTTGGACTTGGTGCTGATTCCCGAGATGTACTGGGATTTCTGCACCACCGAAGTCATCGTCATGGAGCGCATGGTGGGCATTCCCATCAGCCAGGTGGCACGCCTGCGCGAAGCGGGTGTGGACATTCCCAAGCTGGCACGTGACGGCGTCACGCTCTTTTTCACCCAGGTGTTTCGCGATGGCTTTTTCCATGCCGACATGCACCCCGGCAACATTCAGGTCAGCATTGACCCGGCCACGTTTGGGCGGTATATCTCGCTGGACTTCGGCATCGTCGGCACCTTGACCGAGGTGGACAAGGAATACCTGGCACAAAACTTCACGGCATTCTTCCGGCGAGACTACAAGCGCGTGGCCGAGCTGCATATCGAATCTGGCTGGGTGCCCTCCAGCACGCGCGTTGATGAGCTGGAGAGTGCCATTCGCGCCGTCTGTGAGCCTTACTTCGACCGCCCGTTGAAAGAAATTTCGCTGGGTCTGGTGTTAATGCGCCTGTTTCAGACCTCGCGCCGTTTTCAGGTTGAAATTCAGCCGCAACTGGTGCTGTTGCAAAAGACCCTGCTCAACATTGAAGGTTTGGGGCGTGACTTGGACCCTGATCTTGACCTCTGGCACAGTGCCAAGCCGTTTCTGGAGAAATGGATGCTGGAGCAGGTGGGGCCGCAAAAGCTGCTGAATCAGCTCAAAGACCAAGCCCCCCGCTATGCGACCTTGCTGCCCGAATTACCGCGCCTGTTGCATGACTTTCTGAAGCAGCGGCCCAGCAGCCAGCAGCGACAGCTTGAAGAGTTGCTGATCGAGCAAAAACGCACAAACAAGCTGTTGCAAGCCATCATTTACGGCGGTATTGGCTTTGTTTTGGGGCTCATCCTGATTCAGATCGCAGTGCGCGTTCGGCTCTTCTAGCGGCAGCAACTAACCGTCCGCCCTCTATAATCGAGGGCTTTGCACCTCGCAAGCCAACCCGGACAAATCACCTAACGCCATGCCAATTTACGCTTACAAATGTGAGACTTGCGGTCACGCCAAAGATGTTTTGCAAAAAATGTCTGATCCGCTGCTGACCGATTGCCCGGCTTGTGGCGCGTCTACTTTTAAAAAGCAGCTCACCGCAGCAGGCTTTCAGCTCAAAGGATCGGGCTGGTACGCCACCGACTTCAAAAATGGTGGCACCCCGGCGGCCACCGTGCCAGTGGGTGAAAAGTCTGATTCGGGCGCATCGGTCAACACAGATGCCAAAACAGACATCAAAACCGACACGTCACCCGGGGATTCGAAAACTGAAGCCAAATCGGTGACCAAAACCGAAACAAGCGCAACCACACAGTCCACCACCAAGCCTACTGAAAGCGCCAGCAGCAAGCCGGCGGCTGCGTCTGGCAGTGGTTGTGCTGCGGGTTGTGGTTGCCACTAATTCGCTGGAGACCTCATGCCGCTTAAAAAATACCTGATTACGGGCCTGCTGGTCTGGTTGCCGTTGGCAATCACAGTGAGCGTGCTGCTGTGGTTGGTGGGTATTTTGGATGGCATATTTGGTGGGGTGTTGTCCGGGTTTGAGGCATTCATGCCGTTGGGGACCCGGCCATTGATCGACCAACTCAGGGCCATTCACGGCTTGGGCGTTATTTTGGTTTTTGGCACATTGCTGATTACGGGTGCACTGGTGTCCAACGTGGCAGGCCGCTGGATGTTGCGCCAGTGGGATCGGCTGTTCACCAATATTCCGATCTTCAAGTCGATTTATGTCGGGGTCAAAAAAGTATCTGACACGCTGTTTTCCAGTAACGGCAATGCGTTCAGAAAAGCTATGCTGATCCAGTATCCGCGTGCTGGATGCTGGACGATTGCGTTTCAAACCGGCACCCCTGGTGGCGAAGTCGCCCGCCACCTGAACGCTGACTTTGTAAGCGTCTACGTGCCCACCACGCCCAACCCTACCAGTGGGTTCTTCTTGATGCTGCCCCGCTCTGAAGTGATCGAATTGGACATGAGTGTTGACCAGGCGCTCACCTACGTGATTTCCATGGGCACGGTAGCACCCGACGCCGCTATGGCTCCCACTACACCCACTTCACCCACTACCCTCATTTCTGGGAAGTAATTTTTCGAAAGCTTTGAAAGTTATCTATGGCTATGCGTTCCCACTATTGCGGTCTGGTGACCGAAGCCCTGATGGGGCAATCCGTTTCTCTTTGCGGTTGGGTTAATCGCCGTCGCGACCATGGCGGCGTGATCTTTGTGGATCTGCGTGATCGCGAAGGCTATGTGCAGGTAGTTTGTGATCCTGACCGGGCTGACATGTTCAAAACGGCTGAAGGTGTGCGTAACGAGTTTTGTGTGCAAGTCAAGGGTATCGTGCGTGGACGCCCTGAAGGCACGGTTAACGACAGCCTCAAAAGCGGCAAGATTGAAGTTTTGTGTCACGAACTGATCGTGTTGAATCCGTCGGTCACGCCGCCGT
Organism: Burkholderiales bacterium; assembly: GCA_031419575.1. Taxonomy (GTDB): domain Bacteria; phylum Pseudomonadota; class Gammaproteobacteria; order Burkholderiales; family Burkholderiaceae_C; genus JANYCG01. Next base: position 3,515 of record JANOLC010000555.1, read on the forward strand.
TCCAGCTTGATGACGACAACCTCAGCGAGACCACCCGCTTGACGCACCGCGTGCTGGATCTGCGCCGCCCCTACATGCAAAACAATCTGATGCTGCGTTACCGCGTGTCCATGGAAGTGCGCAAATTTCTGGACGCCAATGGTTTCGTGGATATCGAAACCCCCATGCTCACCAAGTCCACCCCCGAAGGCGCGCGCGACTACCTGGTGCCCAGCCGCGTGCATGACGGCATGTTCTTCGCGTTGCCGCAAAGCCCTCAGTTGTTCAAGCAGTTGCTGATGGTGGCGGGGTTTGACCGTTATTACCAGAACACCAAATGCTTCCGCGACGAGGATTTGCGCGCCGACCGTCAACCAGAGTTCACGCAGATTGATATCGAAACATCGTTCCTGGACGAGGAAGAAATCCGCGCCATGTTCCAGGGCATGATCACTACCGTGTTCAAGAACACCATCAATGTGGACTTGGGTGAGTTCCCGGTCATGACCTACCAGGAGGCTGCCCACCGCTACGGCTCCGACAAGCCCGATCTGCGGGTGAAGCTGGAGTTCACTGAAGTCACCGACCTCATGAAAGATGTGGACTTCAAGGTTTTCTCGGGTGCCGCGAACATGAAGAACGGTCGTGTGGTGGCACTTCGCGTGCCCGGCGGTTCGGTTGAGGGCGGTGGTATCACCCGCAGCGAGATTGATGCCTACACTGAGTTTGTCAAGATTTACGGTGCCAAAGGCCTGGCCTATATCCGGGTGAACGAGATCGCCAAGGGCCGTGAGGGCCTGCAAAGCCCCATCGTCAAAAACATTCACGACAAGGCCGTGAACGAAGTCCTGGCCCGCACGGGCGCTCAGGATGGCGATCTGATCTTTTTCGGTGCCGACAAAGAAAAAATCGTCAACGACGCGATTGGTGCCTTACGTATCAAGATCGGCCACAGTGAGTTTGGCAAGAAGAACGGACTGTTCGAGAAGGGCTGGCGTCCGTTGTGGGTGGTGGACTTCCCCATGTTCGATTTTGATGAAGAAGCCCAGCGCTATACCGCTACCCACCACCCCTTCACGGCCCCCAAGGACGGCCACGAAGACTGGATGGTCACGGCACCCGAGAAATGCATCTCCAAAGGCTATGACATGGTCTTGAACGGCTGGGAAATGGGTGGCGGTTCGGTGCGTATTCACCGTGCGGACGTGCAGCAAAAAGTCTTCGATGCGTTGAAGATATCACCTGAAGACGCTCAACTCAAGTTCGGCTTCCTGCTCGATGCCCTGCAATACGGTGCCCCTCCGCACGGTGGCTTGGCGTTTGGCCTGGATCGTGTCGTGACATTGATGACCGGTGCCGAGTCCATCCGTGACGTGATTGCCTTCCCCAAGACCCAGCGCGCCCAATGCTTATTGACCCAAGCACCGAGCCCAGTGGACGAAAAGCAGCTTAAAGAATTGCATATCAAGCTGCGCAGTGCAGACTTGCCCAAGGCGGCTTGACAAAGGCAGATTTGCTGAAGTTGGGTTGGTGGCTAAAATAGCTAAACCAATCTTGAGAGGTCACGTCATGCAAGTCACCGCCACCGAAGCTAAAAACCGTTTTGGCTATGTTTGTGCGCAGGCCAAAACGGCCCCTGTGATTGTTGAAAAAGATGGTCGACCAGATACGGTGATGGTGTCTTACGCCGAATTCCAATCCATGAAGCTGGCCGCAACTGTCGTCGAGAAAAAAACCCTGGAGCAGAAAAAAAAGGAGTTCGAGGAAGTTTACAAAGACTGGTTTGCCACAGAGAAGGCCGACTTTGAAAAGAATGGCCTTTGGTGCGATGGTTTGGTGGACTGGATGAATCCGCCCCATGCCACAGTTTGATGTGTACCTCAATCCGCATGCGGCTGCCCGCAACGCCACGCCCTATGTGGTGGACATGCAAAGCGCTTTCATTGATCTCCTGCCAACCCGCCTGGTTGCACCCTTGTCCCGCTTGAACTCCAGTCAACTGCGTCTACCGGTGAACTTGTGCCCAAGCGTTGTGGTTGGGCAAGAAGCATTTACTCTCAGGCCGCATTTGGCAGCGCCTATGGATGCCCGCCTGTTGGGCAAGCCGATTGCGTCGCTCAAGCATCGGGCCAGCGAATTGATTGCGGCCTTTGACGCCGTGTTGTCTGGCATGTGACCAAACGCTTCAAAATTCCCCAGTCTGTGCTGGTGGTGATCTTCACTCCGGCGCTCGACGTGCTGCTCATCAAGCGGGCAGATCAGCAACCCGGCGATCCCGATTTCTGGCAATCTGTAACCGGTAGCAAAGATCATCCCGATGAACCATTTCGACAAACGGCCGTGCGAGAAGTCTTTGAGGAAACCGGTATTGACTGCGACCCCGGTGACAACGGTGTCGTCACGTTGACCGACTGGCATCTTGAAAACGTCTACGACATCTACCCTCGCTGGCGGTACCGATACCCGCCCGGTGTGACTCAAAACACCGAGCACTTGTTTGGCCTGAAGGTGCCCCTTGGCGCAACTGTCACCTTGAATCCGCGTGAGCACACGGCGCTGAGCTGGTTGCCCTGGTGGGCGGCGGCGGAGCAATGTTATTCACCGTCCAATGCAGAAGCGATACTGATGCTGCCGCGTTTTACTCCATGACTACACACCCTCACGTCCTTCGCGTCGCCACCTACAACATCCATAAGGGTGTGCAGGGCATTGGGCCGCGCAAGCGGCTGGAAATCCACAATCTGGGGCATGCCATTGAGCAACTGGATGCAGATATTGTGTGCCTGCAAGAGGTGCGCAAAATGCATCGTCGGGAAGCTAAAAACTTCAAGCACTGGCCCGACATAGCGCAAGCTGATTTCTTGGCACCTGAAGGCTACGAAGTCGTTTACCGCACCAACGCAGTCACTCGTCATGGTGAACACGGTAACGCTATGTTGTCGCGCTGGCCCGTATCGGCCCATCAGCATGAGGACATGTCAGATCATCGGTTTGAGCAGCGTGGCCTGTTGCATTCTGAAGTGCAGTTTGAAGGGCAGGCCGTGCATGTGGTGGTGATTCACTTGGGCCTGATTCGTGCCAGCCGCGTGCGCCAAGTCGCGCAGGTCATGCGCTTTATTGAGCGTGAGGTGCCGCACGATGCGCCCGTGGTGGTGGCGGGCGATTTCAACGATTGGGGTGCGGCGACGCGAAAGTCGTTTGCACAAGTGAACCTGATGGCGTTTCAGGAGTCCCGCTTTCCCACGTTTCCGTCCCGCATGCCCTTGGTGCAACTTGACTATGTTTATGCCCGTGGCCTGACGCCCTTGAGCGTGCACGTGCCGAAGGGCCCCATCTGGGGACGGATGTCAGACCATTTGCCGTTGATTGCCGAGTTCAGTCTGCGCAGTTGAAGGACGGTACTGCGCGTATGCCCCAGCTCAAAGACGGTCACAGCGTGGCCCTGCTGCAAGGCGGTGCGGATTTCTTTCCCGCCTTGGTACGCGCCATCAACGAGAGCGAACACGAGGTTCGGCTGGAGACCTATATCTTCAACTTTGACGCATCAGGCGCGCAGGTGGCCAATGCGTTGATTGCTGCAGCACGACGCGGCGTGGCGATTCGCGTGGTGATTGACGGTGCGGGCACGCCCGATCTGCCGATTGAATGGACCAACCGCTTTGATCAAGCCGGTGTTCAGTGGCGATTGTTTTCACGCCTCCATGGCTTGGGTTGGTTTGTGCCCAGCCGCTGGCGGCGCCTGCACCGCAAGCTGTGTGTGGTGGACGGGCGCATCGCGTTTTGCGGGGGCATCAACCTGCTGGATGATTTCTATGACCCCAATCACGGAGCGCTGGAGGCTCCACGTTTTGATTTTGCCGTAGCCGTGACCGGGCCACTGGTGCGCGATGTGACCGAGACCATGGCACACTTTTGGTGGCGGTTGAAGGCCGCTAAAGAGGCGCGCCACTTTGACTTTGCCGCTGCATGGACGGCACTGGAGGCTGCGGTGCAACCGGCCTTTGGGATGGATTCAACAGATTCAACCAGGAAATCTCGCGGTGCGGTGGCGGGCTTGGTGCTGCGCGACAACCTGCGTCGCCGCACCCGCATTGAGCGAGCCTATCGGCAAGCGATTGCCGACGCACACACCGAAATCATCATCGCCAACGCCTACTTTGTGCCGGGTGCCAAGCTGCGGTACGCACTGATCAACGCGGCGCGCCGCGGCGTGAAAGTCCGGTTGCTGCTGCAGGGGCGCTATGAGTATTTCATGCCGTACCACGCTGCCCGTCCGGTGTTTGGCCAATTGCTGGCGGCGGGCGTGGAGATTCATGAATATGCCCGGAGTTTTCTGCACGCCAAGGTCGCCGTGGTGGACAGCCGCTGGGCCACCGTGGGTTCCAGCAATCTGGACCCCTTGAGTTTGCTGCTGGCACGTGAGGCTAATGTGGTGGTGGTGGACGTTGCCTTCGCACGTGACTTGCGCCAGCGGTTGGACGTGGCCATGTTGCAGCACGGCACGCGTTTGGACCCCGATGTCTACGCCAACCGCCCGTGGCGACAGCGTCTGCTGGACCGCTGCGCCTTTGGGTTGATGCGGCTGATGTTGTTTCTGAATGGTAGTCGCTATTAAAAATATAGCTAACTATTGATAGTTAACGGGGACGTTAGGCAAAAATCCCTACTAAACATCACGAATGGAACGCTGGTACCATTTAGGCATGCTCACGACAACCGATCTCCCCATGAACCCCACTGAAACCGACGAGGGAACGCCCGTTTCCGTCAAGATCCGGGAACGAATCCGCGCTTCTCGCAAGCGGTATCACGCCAACGACAATATCGCCGATTTCATCCAACCCGGTGAGCTGGAGAAGCTGCTTGACGAGGTCGAAAGCAAGATGAAGGGTGTTCTGGAGAGTATGGTGATCGACACCGAGCACGACCACAACACCAGCAACACCGCCCGCCGCGTGGCCAAGATGTACTTGAACGAGGTGTTCAAGGGCCGATACGTCCAGGTGCCACCCATCACCGAGTTCCCCAACGTGGGCCATTTGAATGAGCTGATGATCGTCGGACCCATCACCGTGCGCAGCGCCTGTAGTCACCACTTTTGCCCGGTTATGGGGCAGATCTGGATTGGTGTCATGCCCAACGAACACACCAACGTGATTGGTCTCTCCAAGTACGCACGCCTGGCGGAATGGGTCATGGGCCGTCCGCAAATTCAGGAAGAGGCAGTGGTGCAACTGGCGGATTTGATCCAGGAAAAAACCCAACCCGACGGGCTTGCCATCGTCATGGAAGCCAGCCATTTCTGCATGTCCTGGCGTGGCGTGAAAGACCTGGACAGCAAGATGATCAACTCGGTGATGCGCGGGGTCTTTCTGAAAGACCCGAACTTGCGCCGCGAGTTCTTGGCGCTGCTTCCCAAGAAGCCCTGATTCGCACGACACTGTTTTTTTTCTTGTTCCCCGCTTTTTAAAGGCTTGACATGCTTGTACGACTTCTCTATGCCAGCCGCGCCGTAGACCGCAGTACGGAGGCCATTGATGCTATTTTGTCGCAGTCACGCCAGTACAACCCGATGTCGGGCATCACCGGCATCTTGTGCTACGGCGGCGGGATTTTTCTGCAAGCTATCGAAGGAGGGAGGTCCCCGGTGAGCGAGCTGTACGGCCACATTCAAAAAGATGTGCGGCACAAAGACGTGGTGCTGTTGCACTACGAGGAAATATCCGAGCGTCGCTTTGGGGGCTGGACCATGGGCCAGGTCAACATGAGCAAAATCAACACCAGCATCTTGCTCAAATACGCTGAAAAGCCTGAGCTGGACCCGTACTCCGTGTCCGGCAAAGTTTCTCTGGCGCTGCTGGAAGAGCTGATGGCCACCGCGTCCATCATCGGCCGCGCCTGACGCAGCGTTGTCCGCCCCCACATCCATAGCCGCCCCCGCCCTCACGGGCCCTATCCGCGCCTGGAGCCTCCTGGGTTGCGACTTCTCTAGCCGTCCCACGCGAAAAAAACCTATTGTTTTAGCACTGGGGTCCGCGTCGAATGGACGTGTTCAGCTATCAAAATTAGAGCGCCTTGAATCGCTGGATGTCTTTGAGACATGGCTGGCACAGTCGGCAAATTGGGTTGGCGTATTTGATTTGCCCTTTGGCTTGCCGCGGGAACTGGTCACGCAGCTAGGCTGGCCGCTGGAATGGGCAGCCTGCATGGCTCACTACGCCAGCCTGAGCCGCGAGGACATTCGCAACACCTTCGCCGCTTTTTGTGATGCCCGCCCGGTGGGGGGCAAATTTGCCCATCGTGCGGCCGACTACCCCGCTGGCTCAAGCCCGTCCATGAAATGGGTGAACCCGCCTGTCGCCTACATGCTGCACGCGGGGGTGCCCGCTTTGCTCAGAGCCGGGATTCATTTGCCGGGGCTGCATGTGGGCGATGCACGCCGCGCGGCACTAGAGGGCTACCCCGGCTTACTGGCCCGCGAAATTCTGGGAAGTCGCTCCTACAAAAGTGACGACAGAGCCAAACAAACCCCCGATCGTTTGATCGCCCGCAAAGACTTGGTGACCGCGCTGGAGCACGGACAGACGCGGTTGAATTTGCGCCTCAAAGTCACGCACGCCCAGCGTGATAGCCTGATTGACGATGCCAGTGGCGACTCACTCGACGCGGTGTTGTGTCTGATGCAGGCGGCGTGGGCACAAACCCAACAGGAACAAGGTGTGCCGCTTTACGGCTTGCCGCCAGAGATGGATCCCCTTGAAGGCTGGATCATCACGGCATAAAGCAAGCGTCAGGCAGCCCGAGACATCACCGTTTCTTCCACCTTCGCAGCCAGTTGAGCAATGGCCAGGCCTGCGGGGCAGCCGGGGGCCTTCATCATCAGCAACTGCCGGCGCATGATGGCCTGTGACACCGAGGGGTCTGAGGGAATGTCCCCCACGTGAATCAGGCGTACCCCACGCCCTGGCTCTGTGACTACAAAACGGTCCAGCACCTGCTGCAATTGGGTGGTGATGGCGCGCCCATCGCCCAGGCGGGCCGTCTGGTTGATGATCATGCGCAGCACTCTGCGCTTTTGCTGACCGGCCAGCACCTTGATGGTGGCGTAGGCATCGGCCAATGAGGTTGGCTCGGGTGTGGCGATCACCAATACCTCGGAGGCCAGCGATACCGCGAACAGCACCACGTCGGAAATACCGGCACCCGTGTCCAGCAAAATCACGTCGTAGTGAGGCACTAGCCCATCCACAATGCGCATGAAATCGTCACGCACGGTGGGTGTCAGGCGTGAATACTCCACCATGCCGGAACCTGCCAAAATCACCGAGAAACCACCCGGTGCCTTGACGATGGCCTCTTCCAGCTTGGCCTTGCCCATAAAAACGTCGTGCAGCGTGACTTTGGGGTACAGGTTCAGCACCACGTCCAGGTTGGCCAAGCCCAGATCAGCATCCAGCACCAGCACTCGCAAGCCTCGCTTGGCCAGCGCACAAGCCAAATTGGCCGACACAAATGTTTTGCCCACACCGCCTTTGCCGCTGGTCACGGCAAAAACCTTGCCATTGGCCGAGGGAGGCTGCGCAGCGGGCGCTGGCGTTTCGGTGGGAGATCTCAGGGCGGTACTCATGAATTTAACCTTTGGGCAACACTGCCAAATGTGTTGCCAGATGGGCTTCCAGGGGTGCTGCCACTGGCGTTGATATAGGCACTCGCAGGGGTATTGTCAGAGTCAGAGTCGGTGTCTGCAAGATTGGCGGGCACACTTTCGATCCAGGCTGGGTTGTCTTGCGTCAGGTGGCCAAACAACATATTCTTCTCTTCAACACTCACTGCCATGACCTCTTGCTGGTCAATGCAAACCCGGTTACGGCCGCTGGCTTTGGCGCGGTACAACTCGGCATCGGCCCGCTCGGTCCAGATGGCGGCGGTGGAGCGAACCCACTCGGGCGCGTAAGCGCCACCAACGCTGATGGTGACGTTGATATCTACCATGGGCGCCACGTTGATGGACAGCGACTCAATCATTTTTCGCATTCGCTCGGCCACTACCCGACCAAACGAGACTTGGCAGTCCGGCAAGATCACTGCAAATTCTTCACCACCATAGCGCACCACGGTGTCGTTGGGGCGCACACAGTCGCCCAGGCATTTGGCAACGACTTGCAGCACCCGGTCACCGGCAGCGTGGCCATAGGTATCGTTCACTTTTTTGAAATGGTCAATGTCCAGCAGCAACAGCAAAGTGGACTCGCCTGAACGTGCCACCACTGCAATTTCCCGTTCCAGCACCGCGTTGAAATGGCGGCGATTAGCCAAACCCGTCAACGGATCTTTGAGGGACAGGTTGCACAACCCGTCAATCAGGCCCTGCAAATACGCCAGTGGGGCCAGCGCCGGGTCGGGCAAGTCTATGGCGCCACTGTGCCCCAAGAGCGCACGCGCATCCCCCAGCCGCAACTCGCGAACGTCAATCAAGGGGGATGAGGCAGACGAAGTCAAAGCGTGGAAGTCTGGATTTCAATCAGAAAGTCTAACAGGCTCAAACCGTTTGAAGGGCTCAAACTCGTGGTCAAAAGACCTTCATAAGCGGGCTTCAAGGGTGCTTGTCGTCGCTGGCTGGTGTGCCCCCAATGCCGCCAGGGCGATGAGCGCCTCAGCATCGGTGCGGTACAGGTGCAGCAGTGGACCATCGGTCAAGGCATCAGTTCGTTTGAGGATGGTTTCCACGGGAAGTTTGATGCCGCTGATGTGCAGCACAATGCCGCGCTCGGTCAGCGTCTCACGCGCTTGAGCAAACGCCTCAACACCGCTCACGTCAATGCGGTTGATGGGTTGGGCAAACAGGCACACGTGGCGCGTGTCTGGGTGGGCTGCCAAAAACAGCGAAATTGCCAGCCCGAACCCACTGCTGGAGGCAAAGTCCAGCTCCGCATCCATACGAAATGCGAAAAGCTTGGGCGCGAGTGGCGGCAGATGCCACAAATGGCGGTCACGCAGGCTTCCGTCGGGGTGCAGGCCGACTTCAATGATGCGTGGGTGCAGCCGATGGTGCAGAAAGTGGCTCAGGCTCATCAACAAACCCGCCAGCACACCCCAATACAGGCGAGGGGCGGTGACCAGTGTCAGCACAAAGGTGGTGGCCCCGGTCAGGGCTTCCACATGCGACACCCGCCACAATCGCACAAACGCCGACGGTTTGACCAGGTTGACCACCGCCGCAAACACCACCGCAGCCAGCACCGACTGCGGCACGTGATACAGCGCGGGCATCAGCCATAACAGAACGGCTAGCACCAGCAACACCGACACGATGGTGGCCCAGCCGGTGCGCGCGCCGGCATAGAGGTTGATGGCGGAGCGTGAAAACGACGAGCTGGTGGGGAATGCACCGCACAGGCCCGAGGTAATCTTGGCCAGCCCCTGGCCGATGAGATCCTGGTTTTCATTCCAGAGCGTGCCACCTTTTTGGCTTTCTACTTTGGCGCTGGAGGCCGTTTCCAGAAAACTGATCAGCGTGATGACCATGGCAGGCATCACCAGCGCGCTTAAAGTTCCCCAAGGCAGCAGCTCAGGCCAGTAAAAGCTGGGTAGCCCCGCAGGCAATTCACCCACCACGGCACCGCCACTCTGGGCAAACCCCAGCCAGGCACTCAAGGACGAGCTGACGGCCACCACCGCAATCACCACCGGAAAGCGTGGTAACCAGCGTTTTCCCACCACTAGCGCGGCCAGACTGCTCAGGCCAAACGCGGTCGACGTGAGGTCAACCTGTGGTGAATTCAACAAGCTAGCCAGCGAGCCCTTGAGGCCAATCATCAGAGGCAACTGCGACGCCAAAATCAAAATGGCGGCACCTTGCGTGAACCCTGTCAGCACTGGAGAGCTCACCAGATTGAGCAACCAACCAAAGCGGCCAATCCCCAGTATGAGTTGTAATCCGCCCGACAACAACGCCAGCCACACGGCCAGTGCCACCCATTCGACACTGCCCGGCGCGGCGATGCCAGCCAAGGATGAGCTGACCAACAGGCACGTGAGCGCGGTTGGCCCCACTGACAAGCGGCTGGACGAGCTCCACAACACAGCCACCAACGCGGGGAGAAGCGACGCGTAAATGCCTGTGATCAACGGCATGCCTGCCAGTGCCGCATAGGCCACACCCTGCGGAATCACCATCAGACCCACGGTGAGCCCGGCAGCCAGCTCGCCTTTTAGTGTGGCCGCACTGGGCCGGGGCCACGCCAAAAAGGGAAACCAGCGTTGGAGTGAATCAGTCATCGGGTAGAAAAATTCAGATTAAAAACGGGGCAAAGGTAGATCAGATGCAGGTCAAAAGCAGGTCAAAAGCAGGTCAAATTTTGAGTAAAACAAGGATCCGATGCGGTACGCGTCAGTAGGCTACCCTAGCACACCCCATCCGACTTGATCGCTTGCATGAAAATTTATCTAATTGCTATATTATTAATAGCAAACTATTGCCATTCAGCAGGGACTTCAGGAACTTTTAAGTCTGAAAACCAGTGGGTGGGCACAGTGACCCATGTGACCGATGGCGACACGCTTTGGGTGCGCGCGGCCAAGGCCGCTGAGCCGGTGAAAATTCGGCTGGACGGCATCGATGCGCCTGAAATTTGCCAGGCTTACGGCGACACCTCCCGGCGCGCTTTGGCCGGTTTGGTATCCAACCAGGTGGTGGTGGTGCAGGGCCGCCGTCGTGATTCCTACGGCCGTCTGCTGGCAACACTGCGCGTTCAAGGTGACGACGTGGGCAGCGCCATGGTGGCCCAGGGCCACGCCTGGTCGTACCACTCCAAGCGAAACGGTGGGCCGTATGCCGCGCAAGAAATCCATGCCAGAGCGGCGCGACGAGGGCTGTTTGCACACGGCACAGCGCAGGAGCCCCGGTTGTTTCGCAGACAGCATGGCAGCTGTCACACTTGAAAACCTAGCTCAAACACGCCGAAACATGCTCAAGCGGTCGGTTTAGTGCGTGGAGTGATCGCCCGCACCACATACCGGGCAATGTGGGTTGCGTGCGATGCGGATCTCACTCCATTCCATGTTCAATCCATCGAGCATCAGCAAGCGTCCGGCCAGCGAGCGGCCCACACCACTTAGCAGCTTGATGGCCTCGGCCGCTTGCATGCTGCCGATGATTCCCACCAGCGGTGCCAGCACGCCCATGGTGGCGCAGCGGGTTTCTTCAAACGTGGTGTCGGGCGGGAAAACGCAGGCGTAACACGGAGATGGGGGACATGCTGCGCGGCGCGGGTCATACACGCTGACCTGCCCGTCAAAGCGAATGGCCGCACCGGACACCAGCGGCTTGCAATGCTTCACGCAGGCGGCGTTGACGGCCTGGCGCGTATGGAAGTTATCGCAGCAGTCAAGCACCACATCGCATTGCGTGACCAGTGTGTCCAGCAAGGCCACATCCGCTCGTGAAGCGATGCATGTGACCTCAATGTCGGGGTTGATGGCCAGCATGGCTGCCTTGGCCGATTCGGTTTTGGGTTGGCCAACGCGCGATTGCACGTGGGCGATTTGGCGTTGCAGATTGGTCAAATCCACCACGTCATCGTCGACCAGCGTGATGTGACCCACCCCGGCGGAAGCCAGGTACAGCCCGACAGGTGAGCCCAAGCCCCCCGCGCCAATCACCAGCGCGTGACCGGCCAGAATGCGCTGCTGGCCTTCGATGCTGATCTCATTGAGGAGAATGTGCCGCGAGTAGCGCAGCAACTGGGTATCGTCCAGGTTGCTCAGGTGGTTCACTGGATGCACGGACTGGATAAACGAGTAGGGGCGGGCGGCAGTGCCGCAGCCCCGCTTCAAAGACTAGTTCTCTTTCGGCTCATCTTTGCGCTCAGTCATGGTTTTGCTGACCAAAACGGCGCGGCCTTTGAGTTTGTTGATGGCCTGGATCAACTGGAAATCTTTGTCCGAACCAAACTCGGGCACCTTGCGGTCAGCGGGTGTCTTTTTGGCTTCTTCCTCCAGCTTTTTGCGGGCATCTTCGCGGGCTTTTTCACGGCCTGCGTCTTTCTTTTCCTCACCTTGACCACTGCCCAGATGCTTCTCAAGGTCAGCTTCCCGGGTGCGCAGCGCGGAGAACAGGTTGCCTTCTTCGGTCTCGTCCACCATCACATCAGGCACGATGCCTTTGGCTTGAATGGACTTGCCCGACGGCGTGTAATAACGCGCAGTAGTGATCTTCAGACCCGTGTCAGGCCCCAGCGGACGCACGGTTTGCACCGAGCCTTTGCCAAAGGTCTGATTACCCATGATGGTGCCGCGCTTGTAGTCTTGCAGGGCACCAGCCACGATCTCACTGGCCGAGGCCGAGCCTTCGTTCACCAGCACCACCAGCGGCACGGTTTTCAGCGCAGCGGGCAGCCGTTTGAGCGGATCTACACCGCCCCGGCGCTGATAAAACTCGGGCGAGGCCTTGTAGGTGAACTTGCTCTCAGCCAGTTGCCCGTTGGTGGAAACTACCGTCACATTTTCAGGCAGAAAGGCCGCCGACACCGCCACAGCGGCATCCAGCAAACCACCGGGGTCATTGCGCAAGTCCAGCACCAGGCCCTTGAGGTTGGGCTCTTGTTTGTAGACTTCTTCGACCTTCTTGACGAAGTCGTCTACCGAGCGCTCCTGGAACTGGCTCAAGCGAATCCACGCGTAACCTGGCTCTATCACTTTGCCGCGAACCGACTGGGTACGGATTTCTTCACGCGTGATGGTGATGGGGAACGAACGGTTTTCGTCCTTGCGGAAGATCGTCAACAACACCTTGGTGTTGGGCTCGCCGCGCATCTTTTTCACCGCGTCGTTCAGGGACAGACCTTTGACCATCGTCTCGTCAATTTTGGTGATCAGGTCATTCGTCTTCAGGCCGGCGCGGAAAGCGGGGGAGCCTTCAATCGGCGACACCACTTTCACCAAGCCATCTTCTTGGGTGATCTCAATGCCCACGCCCACAAAGCGCCCCGAAGTGCCTTCACGGAATTCTTTAAACGACTTTTTGTCGAAGTAGACCGAATGCGGGTCCAAGCTGGCCACCATGCCCGAAATGGCGTCGGTGATGAGCTTTTTCTCGTCCACCGGCTCCACATAGTCGCTCTTGACCATGCCAAATACCGCTGCCAACTGCTGTAACTCTTCCAGTGGAAGCGGTGCCAGCGTGCCCCGGGCCACCGTTTGCAGTGAAACCGTGGTGAGCGCGCCAGCAACAACGCCAATAGAAATCCAGCCGGCAATTTTAAGTTTGTAACCCATATTTAATCCTGTGCGAGGGCAATATACACCTTGGACACGGCGTGGCGGCGCGGGTTCCCCAATCACCCAAAAATCGACGGTAAACGTGAAGTAAAGCCACGGCTGGTCGGGTTACTGCTTGCCTTGGTTCGCCACCGCTGCGGCTGCTTTGGCGGCAGTTTCGGCGTCACCCAGGTAGTAATGGCGAATGGGTTTGAGGCTCGTGTCCAACTCATACACCAGCGGGATGCCGTTGGGGATGTTCAAACCCACAATGTCTTCATCCGCAATGTTGTCCAGATACTTGACCATGGCGCGAATTGAGTTGCCATGCGCCGCCACGACAATGCGTTTGCCTGCTTTGATGGCGGGGGCAAGCGACTCTTGCCAAAAGGGCATCACGCGGGCCACGGTGTCCTTCAGGCACTCGGTCAAGGGAATTTGCTCGGGCTTGAGCCGGGCGTAGCGCACATCGCCGCGCTCACTGCGGGGATCGCTGGCCTCCAGCGCCGGTGGTGGCGTGTCGTAGCTGCGCCGCCACACCAGCACCTGCTCATCACCGTATTTTTTGGCGGTGTCGGCCTTGTTCAAGCCTTGCAGGGCGCCGTAGTGGCGCTCGTTCAGGCGCCAGCTGTTCACCACGGGCAACCAGGTGCGGTCCATTTCGTCCAGGCAATGCCACAGGGTGCGAGTGGCGCGCTTGAGCACGCTGGTGTAGGCCACGTCAAAGTCATAGCCTTCAGCTTTGAGTAGCTTGCCTGCGTTTTTGGCTTGGTCAATGCCGGTGTCGGTCAAATCTACATCGGTCCAGCCGGTGAAGCGGTTTTCCAGGTTCCAGGTTGATTCGCCGTGGCGGATGAGGACTAATTTGTACATGGTGTGGGCTTGAAGTGAAACACAAGTTTCTTGGGCAAATCTGTACAGGCAATCTCTGTTCAGTCCACCATTCTAAAATCACCGGTTCGCCGTACTGTTTGCGGTGCTGTTTTGCAAGGAAAAAAGTGAAATTTATTATTGACAACTGGATGCTCATGTCCATCGCCCTGGCCTCGGGGGCTTTGCTGATGTGGCCAGTGATACAGGGGGCCGGTGGCGGCCTGACGGCTGAGGGTGCGGTGCAACTCATCAACCGTGAAAAAGCCGTGGTGATTGACGTCTGTGAAACCGAAGAGTTTGCCGCTGGGCACATGGGTGGTGCCAAAAATATCCCCCTGGGGCAGCTGGAAGAAAAGCTGGGTGCCGCCGTCAAAAACAAGGCCTTGCCCGTTATTTTGGTGTGCCAGACGGGTGCGCGCTCGGGGCGTGCAGTCGCTATCGCCAAGAAGCTCGGTTTTGAGAATGCGCAAAATATGGTGGGCGGCTTGAAGAGCTGGCGCACGGCCAATTTGCCGGTCGAAAAGAGTTAAGAAAAGTTGAGGCCCACCATGCAACACGTGAAGATGTACGCCACCTCCAGCTGCCCTTATTGCATCCGCGCCAAGCAGGTGCTGGCCGCCCGTGGTGTGGTCGACCTGGAGGTCATTGATGTCGATGCCAACCCGCAGGAGCGCGCGCGGATGATGGAAATCACCGGGCGGCGTACCGTGCCGCAAATCTTCATAGGCACCACCCATATTGGCGGCTGCGATGACCTGATGGCGCTCGACAGCAAGGGCCAATTGGCGGTCATGCTGGCCTGAGATAATCCGGGGCGTTTGTACCCTGCACCATCATTTTGATGAGCGCTCCCGTCCAGAATTTGTTTATTTGAAAGAGTTTCATGGCTGACCAACAAGACCCGATTTTCCAGATCCAGCGCGTCTACCTCAAAGAATCTTCGCTGGAGCAACCCAACTCGCCTGGCATTTTGCTGGTGCAAGAGCAGCCGACCGTGGACATTCAGCTGGGCGTAAACGCCGAGCCCGTGGCTGATGGCATTTTTGAAGTGTCGGTGACAGCCACCGTGCAAACCAAGATCAAGGACAAAACTGTTTTTCTGGTTGAAGTGAAACAGGCCGGTATTTTCGAGATCCGCAATTTGGCCGAAGAGCAGATGAACCAGATCATGGGCATTGCCTGCCCCCAAATCGTCTACCCCTACCTGCGCGGTAACGTGGCTGATTTGATCCAGCGCGCTGGTTTCCCGCCCGTGCACCTGTCGGAAATCAATTTCCAGGCGATGTACGAGCAACAGCAAGCCCAAGCCCAAGCCCAAGCCCAAGCCCAAGCCCAAGCCGCAGCCGCAGCAGAGCCATCGGGCATCATCCTGCAGTAAGGTCTGAAATCACCCCAGGGCGAAGTCTCGGGGTGATTTCAGCCCAAAGTCCCCGTCTTCACTGAATAGTTTGCTATGAAAATAGTAGTTTTGGGTGCAGGTGCCTGGGGCACGGCACTGGCTGTCAGCGCCAGTCGGTCGGCCTTACCGTCGGTGACGCTGTGGGCGCGGGATGCCGCTCAAGCCCAAGCGATGAATGAGCAGCGTGAGAACTCACGCTACTTGGCGGGTGTGCGGTTTGGCCCCCAGTTGTCAATTCGGTCTGACCCCTTTCAGGCTGGCAGCAGTTGGTTGTCGGATGCGGATCTGGTCATCATCGCCACCCCCATGGCGGGGCTACGCGGCATGTTGACCGCGCTCGAATCCCTCACAGCACCCGTCGCCTGGCTGTGCAAGGGGTTTGAAGCCTCCACCAGGCCTGTATCCCCTGCAGCCCAAAATCCAACCCGCGTTCAGTCCGTTGGCTGGATGGCCCACGAGGTGCAAGCCCAAGCCGCACCCAGCCTGATAGCGGGCGTGCTCAGTGGCCCCAGCTTTGCGTTGGAAGTCGCGCGTGGCCAGCCCACCGCACTGGTCGCCAGCAGCCCCCATGCAGCGGTGCGCGATGCGCTGGTGGCGGCCTTCCACAGCAATACCCTGCGGGTCTACGCCAATGACGACATCGTGGGCGTGGAAGTCGGTGGCGCCGTCAAAAATGTGCTGGCGATTGCCACCGGTTTGTGCGATGGCCTGAACTTGGGGTTGAATGCCCGCGCTGCGTTGATCACCCGTGGCCTGGCTGAAATGACGCGCTTTGGCATCGCACTGGGTGCCAAATCAGACACCTTCATGGGTTTAAGCGGTCTGGGTGATCTGGTACTGACCGCCACCGGCGATCTAAGCCGCAACCGCAAGGTGGGTTTGCTGCTGGCGCAAGGTCACACCCTGAAACAGGCGATCGATTCACTGGGCCACGTGGCCGAGGGCGTCTACTGTGCCCGTACCGTGGTGCAACGTGCTCAAAGCCTGGGGGTGGACATGCCTATTTCCAGTGCAGTCGTGGCGCTGCTGGACGGGCAATTGAATCCGGGGCAAGCCGTGGCCGTGCTGATGGGGCGCGAGGCCAAAGACGAAACCTGAACTACTGGATGACCATCATGCCCCAAGTCTTTGGCTTCACTGCGCCCGAGCTGACCCAGCTTGCCACCATCGACAGCGCCCGAGCCCTGTTGGAAGACATCGGCACGGGTGACCTCACCGCCCGGTTGATTGACCCCACCCAGCGTGCGCAAGCCCGTGTACTGGCCCGTGAGAGCGCTATCCTCTGCGGGGCGCCGTGGGTTGAGGCCACGCTGCGGCAGCTGGACCCCACCCTTCAATTGAACTGGCGGGTGCAGGAAGGCCAACGCTGCGCGCCTGACCAGGTCGTGCTGGAGATGCAGGGCAGCGCCCGCGCGCTGCTAACGGGTGAACGCACCGCGCTCAACTTCATGCAACTCCTCAGCGCCGTCGCCACCAAAACTGCCGTCTATGTGGCGGCCGTCAAAGGCACACGGGCGCAGATTGTGGACACGCGCAAAACTCTGCCAGGCCTTCGTCAGGCCCAAAAATACGCCGTGAAAATGGGCGGCGGCACCAACCACCGCATTGGCCTGTACGACGCGGTGCTGATTAAAGAAAACCATATCGCAGCCGCCGGTGGCGTGACCCTGGCTTTGCAAGCTGCAACCCATTTAATGGCGGGCGTGTCAGCCCAAGCCAGTTTTATCGAAATCGAAGTAGAAACCCTGGCTCAGCTTGAAGAAGCGCTGCAGGCGGGTGCAAGAATGGTGCTGCTCGATAACATGAGCCTGCCCACGTTGCGGGAGGCCGTGCGCATCAACTCGGGCCGTGCGGTGCTTGAAATTTCAGGGGGTGTGACGCTGGAAGGCGTGCGTGCCCTGGCAGAAACCGGGGTGGACCGCATCTCCATCGGTGCCCTGACCAAAGACGTGAAGGCCACCGATTTTTCGATGCGTTTGCAGGCGTTGTCATGACTACAAAAACCGGTGCACTGATCGACACCTTGATCGACGGAATGCTCAATGTTGAATACGAGCAACCCGCCACGCTGGGTGCCTCGGTGTGCGATACCAAAC
>JANOLC010000556.1:0-5482 GCA_031419575.1 Burkholderiales bacterium
CCCCTATGGAAACTACCGACCCAGCAGGAACCGCTGCTGAATATCTGATCACCCCTGACACCCCGGTGGGTTATGAGCTCATGGGCGTGAAGAAGAAAGCCGCCATACAGCTCATGGGCTCGCGCCTGTGGGGCCGATTCAATCCCAATCACTGGGACCCGGTCTATGCTGCTGCCACCGGGCTCAAGGCACCGATCCAGACCGGCGAGATGTCGTCCGCCTACATCGCCGAGATGTGCGTCAACCACTTCGGTGCCACCTTCTTCCGCAATGCCCGCGTGGTGTGCAAATACGTGGCCTCCACCCTGGCCAATGAGGTCATCACTACCCATGGCGTGGTGCGTGAGAAGACGCCCAAGGGCAAGGGCTACCGCTTCAAGGTTGACATCTGGGCCGACAACGAAGCCGGCGAAAAAAAGACCGTAGGCTGGGTCGAGGTTGACGTCGGCGTTTGAGCCTCCCTGAAGACAGGCCTGACAAATTTTTAAGGACACTGACATGAACGAACAAGCCGTGAAGACCGATGGACTGCGCCCCATGGGTGAGATCCAGATCCGCCAGACGCGCGAATTCATAGACAGTCTTGCATCGGAGTCGCAAACCTACTGGGATATGGTCACCGTGGGCGATGTTTTGTCGCGCGAGCTGCACATCACCCCCGAGCTGGTGATTCTGTATGCGGATGCTGTGGAAGACTTCAATCCTTGGTACGAGGGCTGGCGCATGAACACCTGGCACATCCCGGGAGAGTCGCCTTTTGGGGGGGCAGTGGTGCCACCGCTGCTGGTCTCGCATTTTGTTTTGTCGGTTCAGTTTGACCACACCAAGCCGTTTGCGATCGGATCCATCCACACCTACCACGACTCCGAGATTTTCGAACCCATACCGGTGGGTGCCACGGTCCGAATTACCGCCAAGGCGGTAGACAAATACGTCAAGCGCGAACGCCGCTATGTGCGTCACGAGATCACCGTCGAGGACGTGGCCAAAGGCACGCTGTATTTCCGCGAGACCCGCGATATCCTGTCGCTCTGAGCGGTTAAAATTGCTACTAATTTAGTAGCAAGCTATTGATATATGACGGGGACTACAACCCAATTTCATTAAAATTTTTGAGTGGGGCAAGGTCTGGAAAGCTCCCCGCGCGCTTTTGCTTCATGGCCACCACGGCTTCGCCCACATGGGCGTTGCTCCAGATGGCCCCTTGCAGCCAGCCCATTTGCTTGAGCGACTCATCCACCGCGTGATCACGGGCGTAGTGAATGGCTTGCTTGGTGCCCCAGATGGCAACCGGCGGCTTGGCGGCGATCTCACCAGCGCATTGCAGGGCGGCAGCCAACATTCCCTCTTGCGACTCAAACACCTCGTTCACCAGCCCGTAGGTCATGGCTTTGGCAGCGGGCAGGCGGCGGCCTGTGTAGGCCAGCTCTTTCACCACCGCCAGCGGAATCAGCTTGGGCAGGCGCTGCAAGGTGCCCACGTCGGCCACCATGCCAATGTTGATTTCCTGAATGCAAAAGAATGCATCTGTCGTGGCATAGCGGATGCAACAAGCGGTGACCATATCGACCGCACCACCGATGCAGCCGCCCTGGATGGCGGCAATCACCGGAATGCGCAGGGTTTCCAGCTTGGTGAATGTGGCCTGAATATCCACCAGCACATCGAACATGGCGGCGCGGCCTTCGGGTGTGTGATCTTTCATCAGCCCCTCGCCCGCAAACGTCTCTAGCGCCATGCCTGCACTGAAGTGTTTGCCGGTGCTGGAAATCACCAGCACACGCGCTTGCGTGCCCTTGTGCAGTTGGGTCAGCACCGCGTCCAGCTCGCGCCAGAAAGTGGGGTGCATGGTGTTCAGGGCCTCGGGCTTGCTGAGCACCAGGTGGGCAACGTGGTCGGTGATGCTGATTTGGAAGCAGGTCAGGTTGTTCATGGCCCCACTTTAGCGGCTTAAAGCCGCATCTTGCGCAAGCCCCGACTAAAACAGGCTCTGCACCACCGGGCTAGTCAATTCGAGTGCTACTGAATTTGTAGCTAAATCTCTAGAATTGACGGGGACTAGAGACCCTATTCTTACCCCAAGCAGGCGTAAGCGCTGTTGCAGCGGCACCCGTTTCAGGCACAGCCCGGCGACTTGGCGAATGGTCTTGGCATCCGCCGTGGGAACATCAATCGTCTGGTCCCGCGTCACGCCTTTGAAGTCGTCATAGCGCAGCTTGATGCCAATCGTTTTGCCTTTGTAGCCCTTGCGTTGCAGGTCCCCCGCCAGTTGCTCGCACAGCCGGGTGAATACCGCGCCCAGCTCGGCCTTGTCGCGCACGGCGTGCAGGTCGCGGTCAAACGTGGTTTCGCGGCTGATGCTGACAGGTTCGCTCTCGGTCACCACCGGGCGGTTGTCGCGTCCCCAGGACGCGTGGTGCATCCAGCTGCCGGTGCTTTGGCCGAAGTGGTCCATCAGCCACTGCTCGTCTTTGGCGGCCAAGTCCCCAATGATGTGGATACCATGGTTTTTGAGTTTCTCGTCCGCCTTGGGGCCAATGCCGTTGACTTTGCGGCAAGCCAGCGGCCAGATCTTGCCGTGCAGGTCGTCCTCAAACACGACGGAGATGCCATTGGGTTTGTTGAATTCGCTAGCCATTTTGGCAATCAACTTGTTGGGGGCTACGCCGACGGAGCAGGTCAGGCCTGTCGCCTCAAAAATAGCTTTCTGGATCAGACGTGCCAGCACGCGTCCCCCTTCGCGCTGGCCGCCGGGCACATCGGTGAAGTCGATGTAGACCTCGTCCACGCCCCGGTCTTCCATCAGCGGGGCAATCTGCAGGATGAGCGCTTTGAACTGGCGTGAGTATTTGCGGTATTCGTTGAAGTCCACGGGCAGCAAAATCGCCTGCGGGCACAGCTTGGCCGCCTTCATCAACCCCAAAGCAGAGCCGACACCAAATTGCCGCGCTGGGTAGGTGGCAGTGGTGATGACGCCGCGCCCGGTGTAACTCTCCAGCCGGGGAAATGACGCAACCGGGATGTCGGCCAGCGTGTGGCCTTCATAGGTTTGGCGCAGGGTCTCGTCTTCAGCTCGACGCCCCCCGCCAATCACCACCGGCAGACCTTTGAGTTGCGGGTAACGCAGCAGCTCCACGGACGCGTAAAAGGCGTCCATGTCCAGGTGGGCAATGCGGCGAATCAACGGGGCGTTCATTGCTCAAGGATAACGGGTGAGAGCGCGAAAACGAGTATCAACGATTGGCGCATGATGTGTCGAAACTCGGCGTTGTAGCAAACCAGGTGACATTCAAAGGAGCTATGCTGCACTGCAATATTTATTGTGATGGGAAACCGTATGGACAAGCATTTTTTGACACCGCTTTTCTCACCCAAATCCATTGTGGTGCTGGCCGGCAAGGTGGACGACCCTGAAAGCCAAACCCAGCAAGCGAGGGCTTTGCATGACGCCATTCTTGCGCAGCAATTTACCGGCACCTTGCAGTTTTTGGACATTCACGCCATTGGCACGCTGGCCGACTTGGCCCATGCGCAGGCTGACTTGGCCATCATCGCCATGCCCACCGCTGAATTGGTCATGGCGCTGGAGATTGCTACGCGCCTTAAATGCCGGGCGGCGTTGATCATTGCCAACGGGGTTGATGGGGCGCTGGCAGCCGAGCTGCACAAAATTGCCCGGCGCGACGGCATCCATTTGATGGGTCCCAACGGCCTGGGCTTTCAGCGCCCCCAACAGATGCTCAACGCCAGTGTGTTGGGTGCCATGAGTGCGCCTGGGCCGCTGGCGCTGGTGTCGCAATCGGGTGCGCTGACCAGTTCCATCCTGGATTGGGCGCACAACAACGGCGTGGGCTTCTCCACCGTGGTGTCGCTGGGGCCCAACCCCTGCGTCGACATGGCCCAAGTGCTGGACTTTTTGGCGGCTGATGCGCACACCCACAGCATCGTGGTGTACTTGGAGGGCATCACCCACGCGCGCCGCTTCATGAGTGCGCTGCGGGCGGCGGCCAACTCGAAACCCGTGGTGGTGCTCAAAGCGGGCCGCAAGCTGGCGGGCAACCGCGCGGCACTGACCCATTCTGGTGCCATTGTGGGTAGCGACGATGTGTTTGATGCTGCCCTGCGTCGTGCCGGCGCCGTGCGGGTGCGCTCGTTTGTGCAGCTTTTCTCAGCCGCCAAGTGCTTGGCCTCGCGTTATCGCCCGGTGGGACGCAGGCTGGCCATCATCACCAATGGTGGGGGCCCGGGTGTGCTGGCGGCGGACTGGATCAGCGAAATCAATTTGCAGCTGGCCTGCCTGGACGGCGAGCAGGCGAAAGTCCTCAAACCCTTGCTGCCCCCGCTGGCTTCGCTGTGTGACTTGATGGATGTGTCAGAAGACGCGGGGCCGGAGCACTTCAAGGCCGCGGTAGAGGCTGCTGGCAAGGCCCGCCAGATTGACGGCGTGCTGGTGATCCATTCCCCCAAAATTGGTCTGAGCAGCGCGGCAATCGCCTTAGCGCTGGTAGAGAGCAACAAGCAGTTGGGCAAGCCCTTGCTGACCTGCCTGATGGGCGATGCCACGGTCGGCGAAGCGCGGAAGATTCTGAACCAGGCGGCCATACCCAGCTTTCGCACACCCGAGGCGGCGGTGGGGGCATTTGGCAACATCGCGTCGTACTACCAAAATCAGCAGTTGCTGCAGCAAACACCACCACCCTTGTCGGATCTGGCCAAGCCCGATGTGGACGGCGCACGCATGCTGATTGAAGGCGTGTTGGCCGAGCGGCGCAAGGTGCTGACTGAGATGGAATCCAAAGCGCTTCTGGCAGCGTTTCACATCCCCGTCACCAAAACCATTCTGGCGCGCAGCGTGAATGAAGCCATCATGATCGCCACGCAGTTGGGCTTCCCCGTGGCCCTCAAAATTGATTCGCCCGACATCAGCCACAAGTCTGACGTGCAGGGTGTGGCACTCAACGTGCTCAACGCCGTGGGCTTGCGCGATACCTATGTCGAGATGGTGCAGGCCGTGACCCGTCTGCAACCCGGCGCGCGTATCAATGGGGTGACGGTACAAAACATGTCCAGTCAGAAGCGCGGGCGCGAAATCTACATTGGCTTGGTGACCGACGACCCGTTTGGCCCGGTGATTGCGTTTGGTGCCGGCGGTACGATGATTGAGTTGATCAACGACCGCGCGATGGAGTTGCCCCCGCTCAACCAGTTTCTGGCCCGCCGCCTGATAGAGCGCGCCCGCGTGGCCGAAACATTGGGTGATTGGCGTGGTGCGCCCGCGGTGGACATGGAGGCACTGGAGCAAGTGCTGCTGCGCGTGTCAGAAATGGTGTGTGAGCTGCCCCAACTGCGCGAGATGGACATCAACCCCATCATCGTGGACGAGAGTGGCGCAGTGGCGGTGGATGCCCGCATCGTGATTGACAACGCGCCTGCGTCGATGCGGCTTTACAACCATTTGGCTATTCTGCCGTACCCGTCGCAA
>JANOLC010000557.1:0-7334 GCA_031419575.1 Burkholderiales bacterium
CGCAGCGCCCTGCCCCATGCCGACGCACATGGTCACCATGCCGTACTTGAGGTTGTTGCGTTGCAGGGCATGGATGACAGTGGCCGAGCGGATTGCACCCGTTGCGCCCAGCGGATGACCCAAAGCAATGGCGCCGCCCATCGGGTTCACTTTGGTCACGTCCAGCCCCACGGTGTTGATGACGGCCAGCGACTGCGCGGCAAAGGCCTCGTTCAACTCAAACCAGTCGATGTCTTGCTGCTTCAAACCCGCATATTTCAGCGCAGCGGGAATGGCCTCAATCGGGCCAATGCCCATGATGTGGGGTGGCACGCCCCGGCTGGCGTAGCTGACGAATCGTGCTAATGGTTTGAGGTTGTAGCGCTTGAGCGCTGCCTCGCTGACCAGAATCAGCGCACCCGCGCCATCAGAGGTTTGCGAGCTGTTACCTGCCGTGACCGAGCCGCGACCTGCAAACACGGCGCGTAATTTGGACAGACCCTCCAGCGTGGTGTCGGGACGCGCACCTTCATCCAGACTCACGGTGCGGGTGGTGCTGATGGACTCGCCTGTTTCCAGGTTGGGGGCGCGGTCAGTCACCTCGACCGGGGTCATTTCATTGGTGAAATCGCCCGCTTTCATGGCGGCTACCGCACGGCGGTGGGATTCGACGGCAAACTCGTCTTGCGCCTGGCGCGAAATCTTCCACTGATTTGCCACTTTTTCGGCCGTCAAACCCATGCCATAGGCAATACCAATGTTCTCGTCGTTGGCGAATAGGGTGGGCGACAGCGATGGCGAGTTGCCCATCATGGGCACCATGCTCATGCTCTCAACCCCTGCGGCAATCATCACATCGGCCTCGCCCACCCGAATGCGGTCCGCGGCCATTTGCACCGCGCTCAAGCCTGAGGCACAAAAGCGGTTCACGGTGATGCCACCCACGCTGTGCGGCAGGCCCGCCAGCACGGCACCAATGCGCGCAATGTTCAACCCCTGCTGCGCCTCCGGAATGGCACAGCCGCAGATGATGTCTTCAATCGAATGCGGGTCCAGCGACGGCACCTGAGACAACGCACTTTTAAGCGCCGCCACCAGCAGATCATCCGGCCGCGTGTTGCGGAAAAACCCGCGCCCCGAACGCCCGATAGGTGTGCGGGTAGCTGCAACGATATAGGCTTCTTGAACTTGTTTCATGGAAATCTCCTTGTCTAAATCTGTGTGGGTGTTTGTCTTAGCTCCTTCCCCCTTTGGGGGAAGGCAGGGATGGGGGCAGGCCCTTGCAATCGCTCCAGCACGTCAACAACCACAGTCAACACGCCCTGCATATTTCGCAACGGCTCATGGCTTGGAAACCGAATCATCTCAAACCCTTGACTGCGAAAGTACGCATCGCGCCGTTGGTCATACGGCACCTGATCTGCATGTTGTGAGCCATCCAGCTCAATAATGAGTTGGGGCGAAAGACAAGCAAAATCAGCAATGTAGTTACCCAATGGATGCTGCCTACGAAACTTGACTCCCAGTTGCTCCGCTCGCAGAGACTGCCATAACTTGCGCTCAGAATCAGTCATGCCCACGCGCAAAACGCGAGCGTTCGTTTGAGCATTGACGGTTGACTGGTTTTGCATGTGTTTGCCCCCATCCCAACCTTCCCCCAAAGGGGGAAGGAGCAGGACTCAGGGTCAGTTGCGAACGGGCTTACCGGTGGACATCATTCCCATAATTCTTTCCTGTGTTTTGGGGTGCACCAGCAACGTACAGAACGCCTTGCGCTCCAGCGCCATCAGGTACTCCTCAGTGACGAGTGAACCGGCATCCACGTCGCCGCCACACACCACACCGGCAATCAAACCGGCAATGTAGAAGTCATGCACGCTGATGAAACCCCCGTCGCGCATGTTGACCAACGAGCCCTTGATGGTGGCCACACCGCTGCGGCCCGCCACCACAAACTGACGTTTGTACGGGGCGCGGTAGCCGCTGGCGAACATGGCTTTGGCTTCATTGATGGCAACAAACAGAAGCTCATCCTTGTGTGCCACGACCACGTCGTTGTCCAGCAGGTAACCCAGCTTGCGGGACTCCAGCGCGCTGGTGCCTACCTTGGCCATGGCGGCGGCGGTGAAGCCTTCTGTGAGGAAGGGCAAGATGTCTTTGCCGGTGCTGCTGGCCAGGTTTTCGGCCGCGCGGCGGGCGATGTAGGTCAGACCACCCGCACCGGGCACCAGGCCCACGCCCACTTCCACCAGGCCGACATAGCTTTCCATCGCTACCACGCGTTTGGCCGAATACACCGCCATCTCGCAGCCACCGCCTAAAGCGAGGCCTCGCACGGCGGAGAGTGTGGGCACGTTGGCATAACGCAGCTTGAGCATGACGCGTTGCAATTCCTGGGCAATGCCGTCAATTGCTTCGATGCCGCCAATCATGAAACCGGGCAACATGGACTGTAAGTCCGCTCCGACAGAGAACATCTCGTCGGGCGACCAGATCACCAGCCCCTGGTAATCTTTTTCAGCCAGGTCAATGGCCTGGTCCAGGCCTTCAATCACACCCGCACCGATGGCATGCATCTTGGTTTTAATGCTGGCGATCAACACCTTGCTGTTATCGGCCAGCGTCCACAAGCGCAGCGACTCGTCTTCGAACAGCGTGGTGCCGGCCGTTGTGGCAGACGGCGCATTCGCACCCAACACACTCTCGGGGAAGTGCTGGCGGCTATAGACAGGCAGGCTGCGCGGTGCGACGAATTGACTGGTGGTCGGATTCCAGGAGCCTTGAGGCGTGTGAACACCCCCCGCATCGGCCACCGGGCCCTTGAACACCCAGTCCGGCAGTGGCGCTTTGCACAGGGCCTTGCCCGCGTCAATGTCTTCCTGGATCATCCGGGCCACGTCCAGCCAGCCGGCCTCTTGCCACAACTCAAACGGGCCTTGCTTGAGGCCAAAGCCCCAGCGCATGCAGAAGTCCACATCACGCGCGTTATCGGCAATTTGGCCCAAGTGCACGGCTGCGTAATGAAAGCCGTTGCGCAGAATGGCCCAGAGGAACTGGCCCTGCGCGCCTTCGGCGTCACGCAGCAATTTCAGGCGCTGTGCAGCGGGTTTTTTGAGCATGCGGGCATAGACCTCATCAGACTTCTCACCCGCTGGCACATAGGTTTTGGAGGCCAGGTCAAAACGCAACACATCGCGACCCACCTTCTTGAAGAAACCGGCCTTGGTTTTTTGCCCCAGGCTGCCCATTTCCAGCAGGGTTTTCAACACCTCGGGGGTGGCGAAACTGCCGTAAAAAGGGTCTGTCTCGATGCTCAAGGTGTCCTGCAGGGTCTTGATCACGTGAGCCAGGGTGTCCAGCACCACCACGTCAGCCGTGCGGAACGTGCCCGAGCTGGCGCGGCCCAGTTTTTTGCCGGTCAGGTCGTCCACCACGTCAAACGTCAGGCCAAAGTTGGCGGCTTCTTTCATGGTGGCCAACATGCCGGCAATGCCGACGCGGTTAGCAATGAAATTGGGCGAGTCCTTGGCGCGCACCACCCCTTTGCCAAGGGTGCTGGTGACAAAGGCTTCCAGGTCGTCCAGCACCTGCGGTTGGGTGGTGGGGGTGTTGATCAGCTCCACCAGCGCCATGTACCGCGGGGGGTTGAAAAAGTGAATACCACAAAAACGCGGCTTGATGGCTTCAGGCAAAGCCTCACTCAGTTGGGTGATGGACAGGCCTGACGTGTTGGACGCGACGATCGCGTGCGGGGCTATGAAAGGCGCAATTTTTTTGTACAGATCGAGCTTCCAGTCCATTCGCTCGGCAATGGCCTCGATGATCAGGTCGCAGTCACGCAACTGCTCCATATGCTCCTCGTAGTTGGCCTGGCCAATCAACACCGCATCTTCGGCCACACCCAGCGGAGCGGGCTTGAGCTTTTTAAGGCCGTCGATGGCCTTGGTGACGATACCGTTCTTGGGGCCTTCTTTGGCGGGCAAATCGAACAACACGACCTGCACCTTGACATTGACCAGATGCGCGGCAATTTGCGCACCCATCACGCCTGCACCGAGCACGGCGACTTTTTTGACAGTGAATCGGGACATGATTTTTGACAACTCTCGTTAGTGAATTTACTGGACTCGGATCCAGATTTGGGTGCGTCCGAAAAATGCGATGGAGCCGCGAACCTCCAGCTTTTTGCCGGTCTCAATGGGTGTCAGGCGCAGGGTATAAGTTTTGCCGTTTTCAGGGTCGAGAATTTTCCCCTCTTCCCACACCTCTTTGCCCTCTGCTTTTTTGGCACCCCGGATGATTTCCATACCCACTTTGGGCTTGCCCTTTCGGTCATCGGTGCACAGGTCGCAATTGAGCGGTCCTTCGGCGGCCAGAGCCTTTTCAACAACGCCCGTCAACACACCGGCGCTATCGGCAGTGATGCGAATCTCAGCCTTGGGTTTGCCGGTCTGGTCATCCATGCTGCGCCACAGGCCGACGGGTGTCATCTGGGCGCTAGCCGACCCGCAAGTAGCTACAAATAAAAGAGCAAACAATGCTTTATTCACGGGGACTCCAACTCGTTTTAATATGAAAACACGGCTTTCAGGCCATTTCAGATCACGCAAAGACAGCATCTGTGTCCAGCAGCACTTTGGAGCCTGCTCGCGCGGTGCGCATCAGCGTTGCGGTCTCGGGGAAGAGCTTGGCGAAGTAGAAGCGTGCGGTTTGCAACTTGGCCAGGTAGAACTGATCCGCATTTCCAGCCGCGATTTCACGCAATGCCACTTGCGCCATGCGCGCCCAGAAGTAGCCGAACACCAGGTGGCCCGCGACACGCAAATAATCCACCGCAGCAGCACCCACTTCGTCGGGGTTCTGGAAGCCCTTGAAACCGATTTCTGTGGTGAACTTGGTCATCTGGTCGCCCAAAATAGCGATAGGGGTGATGAACTCGGCCATCCTCTCGTTCACGCCTTCCTCCTCCACCAGGGCACCAATCAGCTTGCCAAACTTCTTCAACGTGGCACCGTTGTTACCCAAAATCTTGCGCCCCAGCAAGTCCAGCGACTGGATGGTGTTGGTGCCTTCGTAAATCATGTTGATGCGGTTGTCGCGCACAAACTGCTCCATGCCCCACTCCATGATGAAGCCATGGCCACCAAACACCTGCATGCAGGCGTTGGTCGAGATGTGGCCGTTGTCGGTGATGAAGGCTTTGACGATGGGGGTCAGCATGGAGAGCATTTCACCAGCGTCCTTGCGCACTTTCTCGTCGGGGTGGTTGTGCTCTTTTTCCAGCAGCATGGAGCAATAGGTGCTCAAGGCGCGACCGCCCTCAGCGTAGGCACGCGCGGTGAGCAACATCTTGCGCACGTCGGGGTGCACGATGATGGGGTCGGCTGGTTTGTCTTTGGCCTTAGGGCCGGAGAGTGAACGCATCTGGATACGGTCTTTGGCATAGGCCAAGGCGTTTTGGTAGGCCACCTCGGTCAGGCCGAGTGACTGGTTCCCCACGCCCAGACGCGCGGCATTCATCATCACAAACATGCCGTTCATGCCTTTGTTGGGCTGGCCAACCAACGTGCCCACGGCACCGTCGAGCACGATCTGCGCTGTGGCATTGCCGTGAATGCCCATCTTGTGTTCCAGGCCGCCGCAGTAGATGCCGTTACGCTCGCCCAGGGAGCCATCGGCCTTGACGTGGAATTTGGGCACGATAAACAGGCTCACGCCCTTGATACCCGCTGGTGCATCGGTGATGCGGGCCAGCACCAGGTGAATGATGTTCTCAGTCATGTCGTGTTCACCGGCGCTGATGAAAATCTTGTTGCCGGTGATCTTGTAGGTGCCGTCTGGCTGGGGCTCGGCTTTGGTGCGCATCAGCCCCAGGTCGGTACCGCAATGGGGCTCGGTCAGGCACATGGTGCCCGTCCACTCGCCGCTGGTCATCTTGTGCAGGTAGGCGTTCTTCTGCTCGTCGCTGCCGTGGGTGTGCAGGGCCGCATACGCACCGTGCGTAAGGCCGGGGTACATGGTCCAGGCCTGGTTGGCGCTGTTGAGCATTTCGTAGAACATCTGGTTGACCACCAACGGCAGGCCCTGACCACCGTAAGCCGGGTCACAGGCCAATGCCGCCCAGCCACCGGCAATGTACTTGGCGTAGGCTTCCTTGAAACCCTTGGGCGTGGTCACGGCGTGGGTGGCCTGATCGATGGTGCAACCCTCGGCATCACCACTGATGTTGATGGGAAAGGTAACCTCGGCGGCAAACTTGCCGCCCTCTTCCAGCACGGCGTTGATGGTGTCTGCATCCATGTCCGCGTGTTTGGGAATTTGCTTGAGTTCATCCACCACGTGAAGCAGCTCGTGCATCACAAATTGCATGTCGCGCAGGGGGGGGGTGTAGGTTGGCATGGTGAGTCCTTCAGAGAGATGAAAGGGGAACAGTTAAGTGCGGGGTTTTCTTGCCAATCGTTGCCAAGGTCGCCTTGGATTTGACAGATTTCAGGGCTGCTGCTTGCGGTGCCTGGGCACCAAACAGTTGCAAAATATTGTCAAAGCCCTGGTGCGCACGGGCAATCGATCCGGGATATTTCAAAAACCGCGCTTCGTAATGCAGCGCCAATATCAGGCCGTGAATCTCGAACGCAATTTGTTGCTCGTTGGCATCTGCGACCAAATGGCCACATTCTTTGGCCTGCACAACGGCCCGGTAAACAGCATCCAGCCAGGTCTTGACCGAGCTGGACAGCGCATCGTGCACGGGGCCGGTGCGGTCGTCAAACTCCACCGCACCACTGATGAAAATGCAGCCGGATTGAATCTCCACCGCCACGCGTTTCATCCAGTTGGCAAACAGCGCCTTCAGGCGTGGCAGGCCGCGCTCTTCGCTTAAAGCCGGGTAAAACACCTCTTGTTCAAAGCGGTTGAAGTATTCGCGAATGACGGAGATTTGCAACTCTTCGCGGGAGCCAAAATGCGCAAATACGCCGGACTTGCTCATCCGGGTCACTTCCGCCAGTACGCCGATGCTCAAACCCTCCAACCCAATCTGTGCAGCCAGGCCGAGGGCGGCATCGACAATGACCTGCTTGGTTTGCTGGCCTTTTTGCAACGCGCGACCCTCTTGCCCACCTGCCAGCGGACGCGCTTTGGTGCGTGCAGCGGGAGCGGCTTTCTTGGCAGGTATTTCAGTGAAGGGCATGAGGGACACATTGAGGATGAAAATAAACGAACGATCGTGCTATTTTGCACGAAGTCAGTCGCAATGGTTTGACCGCTGCCATTTCTAGAGGTCAGCTTCTAAGAGGGCCGGGGGTTTACCCGAAGCCAGGCTGGAATTGCTTCAATTTCAATAGCAAACTATTGAA
>JANOLC010000558.1:0-4565 GCA_031419575.1 Burkholderiales bacterium
GGTGGCGCTGCGCCTCGCTAGCTTCAGCCCACCAGCCTTGGGTCGTGTTGTTGTCATGCGTGCCGGTGTAAACGACGGTGTTGGCGTCATGGTTGTGGGGCAGGTAGGCATTGCGGCTGTCGTCAGGGCCGCCCTGGCCAAAAGCGAAGTGCAGGATGCGCATGCCGGGCAGGTGAAACTGCTGGCGCAGCACGGTCACTTCGGGGCTCAGTTCGCCTAGGTCTTCCGCGATGATGGGCAGGTCGCCCAGATCGGCGCGAATGGCATCAAATAGCGCCGCACCGGGGCCAGCCAGCCAGCGGCCGTGGATGGCGGTGGGTTCGCTTGCGGGGATTTCCCAGTAGTCGGCAAAGCCGCGAAAGTGGTCAATGCGCACAATGTCCACCAGCTCAAAGGTGCGGCGCACGCGCTCAATCCACCACTGAAAACCATCTGCCTGGTGCGTGCTCCAGCGGTACAACGGGTTGCCCCAGCGCTGGCCGGTGGGGCTGAAATAGTCGGGCGGCACACCGGCCACCACCAGCGCGCGGCCCTGCGCGTCCAGCTCAAACAAATGGGGGTTGGCCCAAACCTCGGCGCTCTGGTAGGCGATGAAGATGGGTGCGTCGCCAACGATCTGTACGCCGCGCCGGTTGGCGTAACTTTTAAGGGCATGCCACTGGCGAAAAAAACACCATTGGCAAAAATTCCAGAAGGCAACTTGAGGCGCGTACTGTTCGCGTGCGGCTTGCAGCGCCAGGGGCTCGCGTTGTGCGAGAGGGGCAGGCCAGTTGCACCAGTCTTGCCAGCCGTGGGCGTCAGCCAGAGTCATGAACAGGGCGTAGTCATTCAACCAATCGACCTGGGCGGTTTGAAATGCGGCCAGGTCGGCAAGCTCTGTTCGGGTGGCGGTGGCCGCAAAGTGCCGGGCGGCTTTTTCAAGGCGCGCTCTACGCCAGGGCACAACCGCGCTGAAGTTCAACCGCTCGTCATAAAAGGCGGTGTCGGGTACCAAGTCATCCGCCGCTAGCCAGCCGCGTTGTTCTAATTCGGCCAGGTCGATGAGTAACAGGTTGCCCGCGAAGGCCGAACTGCTCATGTACGGTGAGTTGCCAGGGCCAATACCACCCAAGGGCAGGATTTGCCATAGCTTTTGCCCGGCGCCCACGAGCCAGTCCACAAAATGAAAAGCGGATGCGCCGAGGTCGCCCGAACCATGTGGGCCGGGCAGGCTGGTGGGGTGCAATAGAACGCCACTTTGGCGGGGAAATTTGGAGAACATGGCGCTGAATAAATAGGTCAGGTTGGCAGATCACGAAAATCAGCACCCGCTGCGGCCAGCAACACCAGGCTGTGGGCAGACAAAGGGTAGGGCACTTCCCCCTGGCCATACCAGCGTGCCAGACCCCGGGGGTGAGAGGTGTCGAGGAAGGCCTGCCACACACCAGCGGGCAGCATGAAGGTCTTTTGAGTATTTTCTGCATTCACCAGCAGCAGCAGCGGCGCGCGGGCCAGACCGGGCTGGCCAATCAGGCAGCCCATCACATGAGATGCTGGGTCGCGCCACGCATCACCTTGCAGGGCCGAGCCGTCGGCCTGTAGCCAAGCCAAGTCGTGCAGGCCCAACGGGTCGGTCAGGCCGCTGTACCAGTGGTTGCCAAAGGGCAGGGCCTGGCGACGCAGTGAGAGGACACGCGCGGTGAAAGCAATCAGGTCGTCATCTGCCGTGGACCAGTTGATCCAGGTGGTGGCGTTGTCCTGGCAATAGGGGTTGTTGTTGCCGCCCTGGGTGTGGCCCAGCTCATCGCCTGCGCACAGCAGAGGCGTCCCTTGGGCCAGCAATGCGGTGGCCAACAGTGTGCGTTGCAAGCGACCTCTCAGGGTGTTGACCTGAGGCTCATCGGAGTCGCCCTCAAACCCGCAATTGAAGTTGAAGCTGTGGCCGTGACCGTCGCGGTTGCTTTCTCCATTGGCCAGGTTATGGCGGTGGTTGTAGCTGAGCAGATCACGCAGCGTAAACCCATCGTGGGACACCATGTAGTTGACCGAATCGCTGGGCGCGCGCTGGCGGGGTTGGTACAGGTCCGACGAGCCGCACAGGCGCAAGGCAAAGTCGCCTCGCGTATTGCCTGATGAGTGATCGCCCAAAGAATTTTTAACCCAGCCATTCACCCAAAACTGGCGCATCGCATCCCGGAAATGGTCGTTCCATTCCATCCAGCCGCGCGGGAAACCACCCACCTGGTAACCGCCGGGGCCAATGTCCCAGGGCTCGGCAATCATCTTGACGCGCGACAGTACGGGGTCTTGCGCCACCGCGGTGAAAAAAGCACCATCTCGGCTGAAGCCCTGGTCACCCCGGCCCAGCACCGGGGCCAAATCAAACCGGAAACCGTCCACATGCATGTCGCTGGCCCAGTAACGCAGACTGTCCATCACCAGCTGCAAGACGCGCGGCTGGCGAATGTCCAGCGTGTTGCCACAACCGGTGTGGTTTTCATAGTGGCC
This sequence comes from Burkholderiales bacterium, assembly GCA_031419575.1. GTDB lineage: Bacteria > Pseudomonadota > Gammaproteobacteria > Burkholderiales > Burkholderiaceae_C > JANYCG01. The sequence goes on from JANOLC010000558.1 coordinate 2,488, forward strand.
GAGGGCGTCTGGCGGCAGGCGGTAATAGCTGGCATTGTCCAGGCCTCGAAAACTCAGGGAAGGGCCGCTCTCGTCGGACTCGGCCGTGTGGTTGAACACCACGTCCAGCAACACTTCAATGCCTGCGCTGTGCAGTGCCTTGACCATGGTGCGGAATTCATCGCGTGTATTCTTTTGGCTCGCTAGTTGCGGTGCAACGCAAAAAAAAGCCAGCGTGTTGTAGCCCCAGTAGTTGTGCAGACCCATGGTTCGCAAGCGTTCTTCGCTTAGCGAAAAGTGCACGGGCAGCAAGCTGACTGCGGTGATGCCCAGGCGCCTCAAGTGGGCAATCGATGCCTCGTGAGCCAGACCCGCATAGCTGCCGCGCAGGGACTCAGGGATGCTTTCGTTGAGCTTCGAGAAACCCTTGACGTGCAATTCGTAAATGACGGTCTGGTTCGACGGTATTTTGGGGGTGCAATCACCCGTCCAATCAAACGTGTCATGCACCACGCGTGCCTTCAACGCAAAGGCCGCGTTGTCCCGCGAATCCGGGTTTCGTGGGTAATTGCAGTCATGCCCAAAGTGCTCGTCCCGCCATTCAAAGGCGCCGACCACGTCACGCGCGTAGGGGTCGAGCAGCAGTTTGTTCGCGTTGAAGCGATGGCCCCGATCAGGCCGCCAGGGGCCGTGGGCACGCAGGCCATAAATCAGGCCGGGTTGGGTATCAGGCAAATAGCCATGCCAGACATCGCTGGTGTGGGCGGGTAGCCGGTGGCGGGTGACCTCGATGGTGCCGGTCTCGTCAAAAACACAAACGTCTATGGACTGTGCGTTGGCGGAGAACACCGCGAAGTTGATGCCGTGGCCGTCCCAATGTGAACCCAATGGCCAGGGTTGCCCGGTTTGCAAACCTGGTCTCAAGGGCAAGCCTTCCACTCCAACATCACCGTGCCCAATGGCGGCAAATCCAGCAAGACCGAATGCGATTTACCGTGCCAGCCAATGGACTGCGCCGTGGCGATGCCCAGCGGCGTACCAACGTTGCTGCCGCCGTAGTAGGCCGAATCGGTGTTGAGGCACTCCCGGTAGTTGCCAGCGTGTGGCACACCCAGGCGGTAGCCGTGTTGTACTGTTGGCGTGAAATTGCCAATCACCACGATGATGCTACTGCTATCGGTGCCACGGCGAATGAAACTGATAACCGAGTGATCGGCATCGTTGTGTTCAATCCATTCAAACCCAGCGGGCACAAAGTCCAGTTGATACAGCGCGGGGGTGGCGCAGTAAACGGCATTCAGGTCGCGCATCATGCGCTGCAAGCCTTTGTGCATATATGAATCGGGGCCGCCTTCCAGCAAATGCCAGTCCAGGCTGCGATCATGATTCCACTCGCGTACTTGCCCAAACTCGCAGCCCATGAAGAGCAGCTTTTTGCCGGGGTGACCGAACATGAAACCCATGTAGGCCCGCAGGTTGGCAAACTTTTGCCAGGTGTCGCCGGGCATCTTGTTGAGCAGTGAGCCCTTGCCGTGTACCACCTCATCATGGGAAATGGGCAGCACGAAATTTTCGTTGAACGCATAGACCAAGCTGAAGGTCATCTCGCCGTGGTGGTGTTTGCGGTGCACTGGATCGCGTGCCATGTAGGCCAGCGTGTCGTGCATCCAGCCCATGTTCCATTTGTAGTGAAAGCCCAGGCCGCCGGTGTAGGTGGGTCGGGATACGCCGGGGAAGGCGGTGGACTCTTCAGCCAGTGTCACTGCCTGGGGGCGCTCACTGCCCACCACTTCATTCATGCGTTTCAGGAAGGCAATAGCTTCCAGGTTTTCGCGCCCGCCGTCTTTGTTGGGAATCCACTCGCCGTCTTTTCGGCTGTAGTCGCGGTACAGCATAGAGGCCACGGCATCCACGCGCAGGCCATCAATACCAAAGCGTTCCAGCCAGTACAGGCCGTTGCCGATCAGAAAGTTGCGAACCTCGGTGCGGCCCAGGTTGTAGATCAGCGTGTTCCAGTCGTTGTGAAACCCTTCGCGCGGGTCGGCGTATTCGTACAAATGGGTGCCGTCGAAATTCCCCAGACCATGCGCGTCGGTGGG
>JANOLC010000559.1:0-5648 GCA_031419575.1 Burkholderiales bacterium
CGAGATCACCGGTGCGACCGCCACACCCGATGGTCGCACGATGTTCATCAACATCCAGCACCCTGGTGAGAGCCCGTCGGAGCGCAGTGACCCCGCCGCGCCCCGCAAGCTGTCCAACTTGCCAGATCAGCGCCCTACCGGTCGGCCCCGTTCAGCCACGGTGGTGATTCGCAAGGTGGATGGCGGCATCATTGGTACCTGAGCGGCACCTTAGCGACACCTGACCGAGTTGCAATTTAGTGATGGTGCCCGTGCGCACCGTGCACGTGGCGGTGCTCGATTTCTTCGGGGATGGCGGCACGCACGTCGGTCACCTTCACAGTAAAGCGCAACTCTTTGCCAGCCCAGGGGTGGTTGGCGTCTAGGTACACGGTGTCGCCCTTGATTTTGAGCACGGTAAAGGTTAGCTCCTTGCCGTCATCGGTGCGGCCTTGCAGTTGGCCGCCCACCTTCACACCGGCGGGGAAGTCGCGTTTGGCGATGGTTTGCAGCAGGCCTTCGTCGCGCAGGCCAAAAGCATCTTCGGGCTGAAGTTGCAGCGTGGTCTGGTAGCCGTTGTCCTGGCCTTCCAGCGCGGCTTCAATCTTGGGCAGCGTGTTGTCATAGCCGCCATGCAAGTAGGCCATGGGTTCTTTGACTTCTTCAATCAGCTTGCCATTGGCGTCAGACACTTTGTATTGCAGGGTGACGACGGTGTTTTTTTCAATTTTCATAATGAGGGGTTGGGTGGCGAGTAAAAGAGGACAGGCACAATTTGACGCTGATTCTCGCCGACCTGGAGTACTTCGTTTTTTATAGCAAACTAATGAATACTGACGGGGACTAGAGGCCTATTTCCCCCTATTTTCTGCAAGTGGGGCTAATTGGACTAGCCCGGAATCTCTGGCTCCACCAGTGCCGCAAGCTGGCTCAAGGATTCTTGCCAGCCCAGGTAACACAACTCGACCGGGATTACGGCGGGTATCCCCTCCTGCACCGCCAGCAACTCGGTGCCGCACATCACGTGTTTGAGGGTGATCGTGGTCGTCATGGTGCCGGGCAGGTTGGGGTCGTCAAACCGGTCGGTGTAGACAATCTTTTCCGAGGGAACTAGCGCCAGGTACTCGCCGCCAAAGCTGTTGCCGCCACCGTTTCCGAAGTTGGTGAACGCCATTTTGAAGCTGCCACCCACGCGTGCATCCATGTGAAGGACTTTGCAGGTGAAGCCATGCGGCGGCAGCCATTTAGCCATGGCTTCGGGGTCCAGAAAGGCACGGTAGACGCGTTCTGGTGGGGCGCGCAGAACGCGATGCAAGCTGACGGTGTTGGTAGACATGGGCGGTTTTCCTTTCAGTTTGAAGCGCCGGGAGAGGGATGGACGGCGGCACCCACCAAAGAATATCGCAAGTTGTGCATCACTCCAACCACTGGTCAAACAACCGCACTACCACCCGCTCGCCCCACAGCTCAATCGCCGCCGGTGTGCCGTCATGCGGTTGGTTGGCAGCCGTGCCGCGCACGTAGCCCAGCGCTACGCAAGCCCCCGCCTTGGGGCTCCAGCCCACGGACGAGATTTCGCCGACCGTTTCGCCGTTGATCAAGATGGCTTCACCGCCCCAAGCGTAAGCAGTGGGCACATCGAACACCAGCGTGACGAGTTTCTTGCGCAGTGGCTTGCCTCGTGCGGCCAGCAGTGCGGCTTTGCCGATGAAGTCGGCGGGTTTGTCCAGCTTGACGGCAAACATCATCCCCGCTTCAAACGGGGTTTCGTCTGGCCCAATTTCTGCGCCCCAGGCACGGCGGCCCATCTCAATGCGCAGGGCGTCCAGCGCGTAGTAGCCCGCATCACACAGGCCCAGATCTTTACCGGCCTCTTGCAGCGCCAGGTACACATGCCGCGTCATTTCCACCGGCACATACAGCTCAAAGCCCGGCCCGCCCACGTAACTTATTCGGGCTGCGCGTACTTTTGCAAAGCCCAGATCAATGAGCTTGGTCCACGAGAACTTCAAGCCCTCGGGGGAGAGGTCATCGGGGCTCACCCACGCCAGCAGCTCGCGCGCCTTGGGGCCCATCACCGACAACACGCTGTACAAAGGCGAGATGTCCGTCAGCACCGCGTGTTCATGCGGCTGGATGTGGCGGCTGATCCAGTCGAAGTCGCGCACGGTCTGGGCCGAGCCTGTGACGATGAGGTAACGCTCGCCCATGGCATTGGGCTGCTGCCTAATCACCGTGAGGTCGCTCTCAAACCCGCCGCGCTCGTTCAACATGGCGGTGTAGACCATTTTGTTGACGGGCACATCCATCTCGTTGGCACACAGGCGCTGCAACACGGCCAGTGCGTCGCGGCCCTGCAGCAGCAGTTTGCTGAACGAGGTCTGGTCGTAGATCGCCACGCCATCGCGGGTGGTGCGTTGCTCCGCCTGCATCCAGGGCAACCAGCCAGGGGTGCCGAGCGTGTGGGCGGGGGTGGGCTGACCACCGGGGCGAAAATAGTTCACCCTTTCCCAGCCATTTTTACTGCCAAACTCCGCGCCTTTGTCTTTCAACAAGTCATACAAGGGCGACGTGCGCAGGGGCCGCACCGTGGCAAGCTCCTGCCTTGGCCAGCGCATCGCATAGTGCAGGCCCAGCGTCTCGCTGGTGCGCTCGGCCAAGCCCTTGCGGTTGCCGGTGAACGCGCTGAAGCGGCGAATGTCCACGTCCCACAAGTCGGTGCTGGGCTCGCCGCCGATGATCCACTCGACTATGAGCCGCCCGGCACCGCCGCTGTTGGCAATGCCGGCCGAATTGAAACCGGCGCAGACAAAATAGATTTTGACCTCGGGCGCTTCACCGAGGATAAAGTTACCGTCGGGCGTGAAGCTCTCAGGGCCATTGAGCAGCATCTTGATCTCGGCCGTTTGCAGGCACGGCGTGCGGTGCAGGGCGGCAGTCATCAGCGGCTCGAACTGGTCCCAGTCTTCATCCAGCAGCTCAAACTGAAACGTGCTGGGGATGGGGTCCACCTTCCAGGGCTTGGCCTGCATCTCGAAGCCACCCATCACCAGGCCACCCACCTCTTCCTTGTAATAAATCAGGCCGTCGGGGTCGCGCATCACCGGCAGCATGGGGTGCACGCCCTCGATTTTTCCGGTGACGATGTAGAAGTGCTCGGCGCTGTACAGCGGCACGTTCACGCCCGCCAGTACGCCAAACTGCCTCGCCCATTGGCCCGCACAGTTCACCAGCACCTCACAGCGTACTTCACCGGTCACGCCACCGGCCTGCAGGGTTTTGACACCCACGACGCAGCCGTTTTCGATGATCACGCCGGTGACCTCCACACCCTCGACGATTTTTACGCCGCGGTTGCGTGCGCCCTTGGCCAGCGACATACACAGGTCCGCCGGGTTGGCCTTGCCATCACCTGGCAGCCAGATCGCCCCGGTGAGGTCATCGCTGCGGATGATGGGGTATTTGTCCAATGCCTCTTGCGGGCTGATGAGGTGGCATTCCACGCCAAAGCTGTGCGCCATGGCCACCTGTTTTTTAAGCACTTTCAGTCGCTCGGGCGTGCTGGCGACGTTGACGCTACCGCACTGCTTCCAGCCGGTGGCAAGCCCCGTCTCGGCCTCCAGCGTGGCATACAACTCGATGCCGTATTGGCTCATCTGCGTCATGTTGCGGTTGGGCCGCATCTGCCCTACCAGCCCGGCTGCATGCCAGGTGGTGCCGCTGGTGAGTTTGCCCTGCTCCAGCAGCAGCACATCGGTGCGACCCGCTTTGGCCAAGTGGTAGGCCGTGGAGCAGCCCACAATGCCGCCGCCCACGATGATGGTCTGAATATGGGTTGGAAGGCTCATCACTGACTCCTTAAGAACAAAAGTGCCTGTAGTCCCCGTCGACATTAAATAGTTCGCTATCTATTTTGATAACACCTCGACCAACCTCACGACAACCGTAACGCCATCACCCCCACCAGAATGACCCCGGTGCCCAGCACGCGCCGGGGCGTGAAGGCCTCCCTCAAAAACCAGGCCCCCAGCAACACCGCAAACAACACCGACGTTTCGCGCAGCGCCGCCACGGTGGCCACGGGGGCGCGGGTCATGGCCCACAGGGCAATGCCATACGACCCCAGCGAGGCCAACGCACCCACCGTGGCGATGGGCCAGCGGTGCCGGGCATAGCGCGGAAGCGCCCAGCCGCGTGTGGCAAACATCAGCAGGGCGAACGGCCAGCCGTCCAGCAAGAACAGGGTGGCCACATATTGCAACGCGTGGCCGGTGGCGCGCACACCCAGGCCGTCAATCACGGTGTACAGGGCGATGATGACCGCGTTGGTCAGCGCAAAGGCCATGGCCTTGGGGGCTTTAAAGGCTACACGGTTCAGACCCAGCACCAGCACGCCCACACTGATGCCCATCACCCCGGCCCAGGCCATCGGCGTCAGGGTCTCGCCTAGCGTGAAAGTGGCCGACAGCGCCACCAGCAGCGGTGCCACGCCGCGCATCAACGGGTAGGTCAGGCTTAGGTCACCATGTTTGTAGGCACCGGTCAGCGCGAGGTAGTACCCGATGTGCACCACCACGGATGCCACGATGTACGGCCAGGCAGCTGCCGGAGGCCAGCCCACGATGGCCACCAACGGAATGGCCAGCAGGGAGCCAATCAAATGGATGACCGCCATGTCCAGGTCTTTGTCCTGGCTGGACTTGACCAGCGCGTTCCAGCTGGCATGCAGCAGCGCGCCGAACAGTACCGCGCCGACTACGGGCCAGGTTAAGCCCACTTCAAGCCCATGGCAGGGAATAGGTTTTGAGGTTGGTAAAGCTCTTGATGGCTTCCTGCACACCTTCCTTGTAGCCCAGGCCCGAGTCCTTGATGCCGCCAAACGGGGTGAGCTCCAGCCGGTAGCCGGGCACTTCGCGCACGTTGACTGTGCCCACCTGCAACTCGCTGACAAAACGGGTGATGTAGTCCAGCCGGTTAGTGCACACCGCGCTGGACAGGCCGTAGGCGGTGCCGTTGGAAATTGAAATAGCTTCGTCGATATTTTTGAAGCGGATGATGGGCGACACCGGGCCAAAGGTTTCCTCTTTGGCGACCAGCATGGCAGGCAACACGTGGTCGATCACCGTGGGGGAGTACAGCGCACCGCGGCGCACATTGCCCACCAGCAGCTTCGCGCCCTGGGCCACGGCCTCATTCACGCGGCTCTCAAAAAACTGCGCGGCGGGCTCGTCAATGACAGTGCCCATGTCATTGGCCTTGTCCATCGGGTCACCATAGGTCCAGGCGCGGGTTTTGGCAACCACCTGCTCGACAAACTGGTCCGCCACAGCCTCATGCACCAGCATGCGTTTGACGGCGGTACAGCGCTGGCCGGAGTTTTTGTAGCTGCCCTGCACGGCCAGCGTGGAGGCTTCGTCAATGTCGGCGTCTTCCATCACGATGAGGGGGTCGTTGCCGCCCAGCTCCAGCACCATGCGCCGATATCCAGCTTTGCTGGCGATGTATTTGCCAATCGCCACGCCGCCCGTAAAGGTAACGAGGTCAACGTGTTCGTTGGTGATGAGCTCGTCGGCAATCTCGCGCGGGTCACCGGTGATGATGCTTAAGCATTCGGGCGGCAAACCAGCCTCGTAAAGAATGTCGGCAAACAGAATCGCCGAGAACGGCAC
>JANOLC010000560.1:0-2492 GCA_031419575.1 Burkholderiales bacterium
GTACGGCCTGGTGCAAGAAATCCCGCAGAAAGAAACCACACCTTTCTACCCCCGCAGCCCCTACGCCGTGGCCAAGATGTATGCCTACTGGATCACGGTGAACTACCGCGAAGCCTATGGCATGTATGCCTGCAACGGCATCTTGTTTAACCACGAAAGCCCGTTGCGTGGCGAGACCTTTGTCACCCGCAAAATCACCCGCGCCCTGGCCCGCATTGCCTTGGGCCTGCAAGACTGCCTGTACCTGGGCAACCTAAGCGCCCTGCGCGACTGGGGCCACGCGCGTGACTATGTAGAGATGCAATGGCTCATGCTGCAACAAGAAGTGGCCGACGACTTTGTCATTGCCACCGGCGTGCAATACAGCGTGCGCCAATTTGTAGACTTTGCCGCCCAAGAGCTGGGCATCACCCTGGCCTGGACAGGCGCCAACGCTGAAGAAATCGGCACCGTAGCGGGAATCACAGGCAAGGAAGCCAAGTGCAAAGTAGGTGACGTCATCGTCAAGGTGGACCCGCGCTACTACCGCCCCACCGAAGTGGAAACCCTGCTGGGCGACCCCACCAAAGCCAAAGTCAAACTAGGCTGGGTGCCCAAAACCACGCTGCAAGAGCTGGTGGTAGAGATGGTGCAAGCTGACTACACCAGCGCCAAGCGCGATGCGCTGGTCAAGCTGGCTGGGTTTCAGACGTTTGACCACCACGAGTAAGCGCTGCTGTGGACAAGAACGCCAAAATCTACATCGCAGGCCACCGTGGTCTGGTGGGCTCTGCCATTGTGCGCAACCTGCAAGCGGCGGGCTACACCAACCTGCTGCTGCGCACCCATGCCGAGCTGGACTTGACCAGCCAGGGCGCTACCGCTGCTTTCTTTGAAGCGGAAAAGCCAGACTACGTGTTTCTGGCCGCTGCCAAAGTGGGCGGCATTTTGGCCAACAACATTTACCCGGCTGAGTTCATTCGCGACAACCTGGCCATTGAGGCCAACATCATCCACGCGGCGTACGTGAATAACGTCAAGCGGTTGATGTTTTTGGGCTCAAGCTGCATCTACCCCAAGTTGGCCCCCCAGCCCATGAAGGAAGAATATTTGCTGACAGGCCCGCTAGAGCCCACCAACCGCCCGTATGCGCTGGCCAAGATTGCCGGCATTGAAATGTGCTGGAGCTACAACCGCCAATACGGCACGCAGTACCTGGCCGCCATGCCCACCAACCTGTATGGCCCCGGTGACAACTACCACCCCGAGAACAGCCACGTCATCCCCGCGCTGATTCGCAAGTTTCATGAGGCCAAACAAACCAACGCCAAAGAGGTGGTGGTGTGGGGCACCGGCACGCCAAGGCGAGAGTTCATGTACAGCGAAGACATGGCCGATGCCTGTGTTTACTTGATGAACCTGGCCGACGACCAATATCAAGGTTTGCTGGGCAGCGATGAGTCAAAGACGGGCAAGTTTGATCCACCACTGATCAACATTGGAGTGGGGCATGACGTGACCATCAAGGAGCTGGCAGAGACAGTCAAACAAGTGGTGGGCTTCGCAGGGAACATCGTGTTTGATGTCACCAAGCCCGATGGGACACCACGGAAAATGCTGGACGTATCGAAATTGGATGCGACGAATTGGAAACCACAAACCAACTTCATCGATGGCTTATCCAATGCATATATCGACTTCGCAGATAACGACCAGAACAATTCCTTGCAAGGGTTCCGTGAGTGACAACGATCTGGCCATTTGAAGTTAGCGTTTGTGTTTGCACATTCAAGCGGCCGAATTTGCTACTGCAACTGCTGGAAAGTCTTGCAAATCAAACGTTTCCCACATCAAGCTTTGAAGTCATTGTTGTTGACAACGATAAGCATGTCTCTGCAAAAGCAGTCATCTACGAGGCCAAGAATCTTTACCCAGCACTAAATATCCGCTACGACGTAGAACCAACCCCAGGGATCTCCTACGCACGCAACAAAACTGTCGCACTTGCCACTGGCAACTACCTCGCATTTATTGACGACGACGAATGGGCTGTCAACCATTGGTTAATCGACTTGATGAATTGCCTAGCAAACTCACAGTGTGATGCCGTGTTCGGGCCTGTTTTACCGCACTACCCTGACGGCACGAGAAACTGGGTTATTCAAAGTGGCTTTTTTGAGCGCCCGCGATTCCCAACGGGAACTAGCATTAAAAGTGAACATTGCCGCACTGGAAATGCGCTCGTTAAAGGGCTGTGGTTGCGGAACCGCCAGCCATTGCCTTTTGACCTGCGATTTGCGCAATCAGGTGGTGAAGATTTTGATTTCTTCAAATGGGTTGAACATCAAGGTGGCAAGTTCGTTTGGGCAGATACGGCGGAAATATATGAAGAAGTACCGCTTGATCGTCAGCGTCTTTCATACATCTTTGAGCGCTGCCTGAGGACATCAATCACCTATTGGCGTAGCGAGTATGCAGCTAATACAAAATTGTGGGCAATTCGCAAAGCAACG
>JANOLC010000561.1:0-8017 GCA_031419575.1 Burkholderiales bacterium
CACCCATGAAAAAACAACTCAAAACTCTGCTGGCCGTGGCCTTGAGCGCGGCCTTGATCAGTCCCGCTATGGCCGCTGACAAGATTGCACTGGTCGTCAAGAGCCTGGGCAATGGTTTTTTTGACGCCGCCAACCAGGGCGCGCAAGAGGCCGCCAAAGAACTCAAAAATGTAGAGATCATTTACACCGGCCCGGCCAAGGCCACGGCCGAAGGTCAGATTGAAATCATCAACTCGCTGATCGCTCAAAAAGTGTCGGCCATTGTGATTTCTGCCAACGACCCCGATGCGCTGGCGCCCTCGCTCAAGCGTGCCATGGAGCGTGGCATCAAGGTCATCTCGTTTGACTCTGGCGTGCGCAAAGACGGCCGCATGATGCACCTGAACCCTTCGAGCAACCCGCTGATTGGCGAGAAGCTGGTGAAGATGACCCAGCAAGCCATTGGCAATACGGGTGAGGTTGCGATCCTCTCGGCCACTGCCCAGGCCACCAACCAGAACATCTGGATTGACGAAGCCAAGAAAGTGCTGGCCCTGCCTGCCTACAAAGGCCTGAAATTGGTTAGCGTGGTGTATGGCGATGACCAGACTGACAAGAGCTACCGCGAAGCGCAAGGCCTGTTCAAGAGCTACCCCAACCTGAAGGCCATCATCGCCCCGACCACGGTGGGCGTGGCCGCTGCCGCCAAGGCCGTTCAGGATGAGAAAAAAGTCGGCACCATTTTTGTGACTGGCTTGGGGCTACCGTCTGAAATGGCTGGCCACGTGAAGAGTGGTGCCGTTAAATCCTTCGCCATCTGGAACCCGATTGACCTGGGTTACTCGTCCATCATGGCCGCCAGCCAGTTCATCTCAGGCAAGGCCACGGGCAAAGCCGGCGAGAAAATCTCTCTAGGCCGTGTTGGCACCGTCACGCTGGACGACAAAGGCGAAGCCGCCATGTCTGAGCCGTTCACCTACGATGCCACCAATGTTGAGAAGTTTGCCAAGTTTTTTTGATCGAAACCCCGCATAGACTTTGATTGAAACGGCAACCCTGCACGGGCGGGGTTGCTTTTTTTTTGAAAAACCCAGTTCAACCCACCATGTCAGAAATTTTGCTGAGCCTGCGCGGTATCCACAAGCGGTATGGCGTAACCCATGCCTTGCGCGGTGTGGATTTGGACTTGCGCGCAGGCGAAGTGCTGGCGTTGGTCGGCGAGAACGGCGCTGGCAAATCGACGCTGGTGAAGTTGCTCACCGGCGTAGTGCCCGTTGACGAAGGCACGATCACCTTGCATGGCACGGTGCAACGCTTTGCCAACGCTCAAGCCTCCCAGTCGGCGGGCATTTTGGCGGTGCACCAGGAAACGGTGATGTTTGAAGAACTCAGCGTGGCCGAGAATATTTTTATGGGCCACCACCTACAGCGCGGCCCCTTCATCGATTGGGCCAGCATGAATGTGCAGGCCCAGGCGGTGTTGGACAAAATTGGTGCCCGCTTCAAAACCACCACATTGGTGAAAGACCTGAGCCTGGCGGAACGCCACCTGGTGGAGATTGCGCGTGCCCTGTCGCAAAAGGCCTCGGTGGTGATTCTGGATGAGCCAACCGCCGCGCTGTCGCAAGCCGAGATTCGCGACTTCTACGGCATCGTGCGCCAGTTGCGCGCCGAGGGCGTGGGTGTGATTTTCATCACCCACAAGTTTGACGAAATTTTTGCCGTGGCAGACCGCTATGTGGTGCTGCGGGACGGCTCTGCCGTGGGCACGGGTGTGATTGCTGACGCGACGGAGCAAGGCCTGGTCAAGCTGATGGCTGGGCGCGCTATTGACCAGATCTACCCGACGATTGCCACCACCCCCGGCGAGGTGGTGTTGACGGTGAAGGGCCTGTCGCACCCCACAGAGTTCCAAGACCTGGGTTTTAGCTTGCGGCGCGGCGAGATTCTGGGTTTTTATGGCCTGGTGGGTTCTGGCCGCAGCGAGGCCATGCTGGCCCTCATGGGTCTGAACCCGCAAGCGCAGGGCGAGTTCACGGTGCACGGTCAAAGGCTGTAGGCACGTCGACCGGCCGATGCCATCGCCGCAGGCATTGCCTATGTGCCTGAGGAGCGCCAGCGCCAGGGCGGTATTTTGGATTTTTCGGTGCAGCACAACATCAGCTTGGCGGGCTTGAGCCGGTTTGCGCGTGGGCCGTGGCTATCGCACCTGCTGGAGTCTGACTTGTGCCAGCGCATGGTGGCCCGCTTGCAAATCAAAACGCAGTCTGCTGATACCAAAATGTCGGGCCTGTCGGGCGGGAACCAGCAAAAGGTGGTGATTGCCAAATGGCTGGGGCTGGACCCGCGCATCGTGATTCTGGACGAGCCCACCAAGGGCATTGACGTGGGAGCCAAACAGGCCGTGTACCAGCTGATTGCCGATATGGTGGCACAGGGCCTGGCGGTGATTCTGGTGTCCAGCGAATTGCCCGAGGTGATGAATTTGGCGCACCGCGTGATCGTGATGCGCCGGGGGCGGCAGGTGGCCGAGTTTGACCGCCAGAGCGCGCAGGCGGAGCGGATTGTGGCGGCGGCATCGGGCCTGGATATTCAACAAAAACAAGAAGCGGTGGCCGCATGAACAAGTTGTCGACCATCCGCCGCGAATGGCTGCTGCTGGCCATCATTGCGGTGATTGTGCTGGCGGTGGGTGCCCGCGCGCCGGTGTTTTTGAGTTGGCGCAACAGCATGGACATTGCCAATGACTCGGCGATTTTGGCGATTCTGGTGATGGGGCAAATGGGGGTGCTGATCACGCGGGGGATTGATCTGTCGGTCGCGTCCAACCTGGCATTGACCGGTATGGTGTGCGCGCTGGTGGGCCGCGCCTGGCCGGGGGTCAATATTATTGTTTTGCTAATGTTGGCGATGGCCGTGGGGGCACTGCTGGGCAGCCTGAACGGCTGGCTGATTACCCGGTTCGATTTGCCGCCGATTGTGGTCACGCTGGGCACGCTGTCGGCCTACCGGGGCGCCATTTTTGTGGCCAGCAAGGGCGCGTGGATTTCGGACCAGGACATTCATCCTGTCATCAAAGGCCTTCCGCGCGAGGTCTGGCTGGGCCTGCCTGCACTGGTGTGGTTTGCCATCATCGTGGTGGCGCTGACGGGTGTGTTTTTGAACCTGCGCAGGGCCGGGCGTGAAATTTATGCGCTGGGCGGCAACCCCCATGCCGCTACCTATGTGGGCATCTCAGTGCCGTCGCGTTTGATGCTGGTCTACACCTTGTCGGGCATGCTGGCAGGCTTGGCAGGGCTGTTGTGGGTGGGGCGTTATTCCATCGCCTACACCGAGCTGGCCGCCGGGTATGAGTTGACCGTGGTGGCCGCCTGCGTGATTGGTGGCGTGAGTATTGGCGGCGGGGTGGGTTCGGTTTGGGGCGCAGCGCTGGGGGTGTTGTTCATTGGCGTGGTGAACGGGGCACTGCCGGTGATTCAGGTCTCGCCGTTCTGGCAGCAGGCGATTGCGGGCGCGGTGATTTTGATCTCAGTGACTGTGAATGCCCGGTCCGGGCGGCGTGCGGGCAGACAGATATTGGAACGTGCCTCTGGCACGGTGGAACGCCAAGGAGCAGCCACATGAAAGCATTCAATACCTGGGAGCGCGTTCTGCTGGGCCTGCTCGTCCTGTTGCTGGTGGTGTTTGGCATCGCCCAGCCCGGCTTTATGTCGCCCGAGGCGCTGGCCGACAGCACCTTCAACTTCAGCGAAAAAGGCATTTTGGCACTGGCCCTGGCGCTGCTCATCATCACCGGTGAGATTGATTTGTCGATTGCCGCCACGCTGGCCTTGTGTTCGCTGGCCATTGGCTACGCCATGCGCGCCGGGGCTGGGCCGGGGCTGATGATGCTGGCCGCGCTGGCCACTGGCATCGTGGCGGGCGGCATCAACGGCGTGTTGGTGACGCACTACAAGCTGCCGTCCATTGTGGTGACCATCGGCACGCTCTCTTTGTACCGGGGCTTGGCCATGGTGGCGCTGGGTGACAAGTCGATTTCGGGCTACCCGGAGGTGTTCTCCACCTTGGGTAACAGCTATGTGGGTGAGCTGGTCGGCGTGAAGTGGTTGATCATCCCCATCGAGTTTGCGATTCTGTGTGCCTGCGCGTTGGCGGTGGGGCTGGTGCTGCACCGCACGGTGTGGGGCAGGCGTTTGTACGCCATCGGGGCCAACCCGGTGGCCGCGCGATTTTCTGGCATTGAGGTGGACCGCTACCGGCTGGCGCTGTTTGTGTTTGCCGGTGTGATGGCCGCGCTGGCTGCGATATTGCTCACCGGGCGCATTGGCAGCACGCGGCCCAATATTGCGATGGGCTGGGAGCTGGACGCCATCACCATGGTGATTTTGGGTGGCGTGGCGATTGAGGGCGGGCGTGGCAGCATTGTGGGCACCATGCTGGCCGTGCTGCTGCTGGGCTTGTTAACCTTTGCCATGGGCATGGCTAATGTGACCGGCATCGTGATGTCAATGCTGATAGGCGTACTGCTGATTGTGTCCATGGTGCTGCCACGGATGTTGCCGAATTTGAAGGTACGCTTCTTACGTCTCAAATCGATGGCAGGATTGGCCCCGAAAGGACAAACCCCATGACAGTTATTGCCAATAAATCAAGCGAAAAAATCGCCTTTCGCATGTTTCTGAATCCCGGTCAAGTCATTGAGTACAAAGCCCGGCACGATGCCATCTGGCCCGAGCTGGTGGCGCTGCTGAAAGACGCAGGGGTCAGCGACTACAGCATCTTTCTGGATGCGCAGCACCATGTCCTATTTGCCACCTTGCGGCGCGCTGTGGGTCACACCATGGACGACTTGCCCGCTCACCCGGTCATGCAGCGTTGGTGGCATTACATGGGTGACCTGATGCGCACCAACGCCGATGGCTCGCCCGTGGTCGAGGTCTTGCCCTGCGTGTTTCACTTGGACTGATGGATTCAGCCAGATGAAGTTGAAAAATCCGTTCGCCCTGAGCTTGTCGAAGGGCCCTTCGACAAGCTCAGGGCGAACAGTTCACAACAATTGCTTTTCGTTTGCTTCATGAGCCAAATCGAGACGCTAACGCTGATCCTGGACATCGGCAAAAGCCACGCCAAGCTGCTGATGGTGGACGGCGCTGGCACTGTAGTGGAGCGCCATGGTCGGGACAACGCAAGCGTCATGTCGGCACTGGGCTATCCCGCCTTGGACTTGGGCGGTCTGGGCAATTGGATCACGGCCAGCTTGCGTAGTTCACCCAACACGGCCCGTTGCAGCCGGGTGATCGCCTGCACACACGGAGCGGCGGTGGTGGCTTTGGCCGGCAACGCTCCGGGCGCTTTGAGTGGCGTGGCGTGGGACCCGCTGGATTACGAATTTAATGGTTATGAGCCTGTGGCCCAAGCCTTTCTGCTGGCCCGTGAAGAGGCCCGCGACGGGTTTGACCACACCCTGTCGCCCGACTTGCCCGCGGGCCTGAACATTGCCCGTCAGTTGTATTGGTTGCAACATAGCCATCCTCAGGCTTGGTCGCGTACGTGCTGCCTGGTGCCCTACGCCCAGTACTGGGCATGGTGGCTCAGTGGTGTGGCCGCCAGTGAGCGTTCTTCGCTGGGCTGCCACACCCAGCTTTGGCAGCCGCAAGCCAATGATTTTTCAGACCTTGCCAAGTCGCAGGGCTGGGCGGCATTGTTTGCTCCCATGCGCTCTGCCTGGGAGGTTCTGGGCTCCGTTCGCTCCGCGCTGGCGCAAGACTTGGGCTTGCCCGCCACCTGCGAAGTCCACGTGGGCGTGCACGACAGCAATGCCTGTCTGGCACGTTATCTGGTGGGGCAAAAAGTAGCAAAGGGCGTGGACGGAACTGACATCGCTGGCGATACAACCGTCGCCAAGGCCTTGACCGTGGTCTCCTCTGGCACCTGGACGGTTTTGATGGCTCCGGGCGCGCCGGTTGCCAACCTGCAAGCAGCGAAAGACATGCTGGGCAACGTCGATGTGCTGGGCCGCGCCACACCCACCGCGCGATTCATGGGTGGGCGCGAGTTTGCAGCACTTCTCGATGGCGCGCTGCCCGATGCGGGCACCCTGGCCGATGTTCAAACATTGATAGCCAGCCGCACCTTTGCCATGCCCTCATTTGCCCGACAGGGTGGCCCTTTCATGGATCGTGAGGTTGGGTGGAGCAGGACGGCGAACGCCTGGCCTGGCCTCTGGCGAATAGCCTGCCACCTGGTCAGCGGGCTGCGCTGGCGGCGCTGTACTGCGCGCAGCTCACCGCGTGGCTGGTGCAGCGGTTGTGGCGGAGAACTGGGCAGGGGGGCGAGCAGGGTGACAAAGGAACGGAACTTCACCTGGGAGTTCATCGCGTGGTAGTGGAAGGCCCGCTGGCCCACAACGCGATTTACCTGTCCGTCTTGCAGGCGTTGTTGCCCGGTCACCAGTGTCAGTTCAGCACCGACGACATGGAGGGCACGGCACGCGGGGCCTGGACATTGAGTCAGTGGGGTAAGCCGGAGAGTGGGCAGGCGGGACAGCCGTTTTTAGGCGCTGTTGAAGTGGGTGAGTTGCATGGTTTGGCCGACTATCAGGCCCAATGGCTGGCGCCACTTGCCGAACAAGTCACTACCAAATAGATAGCGAACTATTGATAGTTTATGGGGACTTCAAGCACTTTTTCCAAAAAATCTCAAATTCACACTCAATTCAACCTTTGGTTGCCCTGGGCTGCGGCAAATCCACCATCACCGGCTGGCCCGGCACCGTGCAACCCGTGTCGCAACATTTCCCCGGCTGTCTCACCTTGGTGATGGCGCGGTTCGGGTCATGCGGTGCGGCGGCGGGGGCGCCGTCTGCGCCTATGCCGCGTTCAGAATCCGCTCAACCAGTTCGACCTTGCTGCCCACGGGATAGTTGCGGTAAATCTCCTGCTTCATGGCCGCGGGTGAGCCGCCACCGTGCAGGCTGATCACGCTGTACCAGCCGCCTTGGTAGCCTGCTGTCAGGTCTTCGATGAAACGGGCAGTCTCAATGCGCTGCTCATAGGGCACGTCGGGGTTGGCGCGTAATACTTCGCTCAGTTTGGCGGCGGTTTCGGGGTTGTGGTCTTCGTCCGGGCCGGGCAGGGTGACGATCAGGCCGCCGCTCACGTAATGCGCGATGCGGTGCATGTCGTAAATCTTGGTGGCCAACAGCAGCTTGCCGATGTTGCTGAACACCGGGTCGGGCATGAATGTTTTGCTGTGTTCATCCGCCTTGCCGTAGACGCTGGCGGCCACGCCGCAGGCGAAGAAGCTCTCGGTGATGGTGATCAGTTCCACCATCTGCTCACGCAGATGCGACTCTTTGCCAGGGTCAAAGCCATTGGCCTCACACATCAAGGCCCCCGCACCAATCAGCAGGTCACCAAAACCGGCCCGCGCGCCAATGCAGGTGTGGCGATGGTGCGTGGCATAGGAGTAGGTCAGATGGCCGCTGTGCTCCCACTCGCCCGCGTAGAAGACGTGCTCCATGGGCACAAACACGCGGTCAAACAAGCAGACGGCTGTGCTCTGGCCGTATTTGGACGAGAACAGCGCCGCACCATGCTCCAGTTTTTCACCGGGTCGGCCGGCTGGGCGGGCCACGATGGTGAGGCCGGGCGCGTCTATAGGCACGGCACAACACACAGCAAAGTTGGCGTCTTCTTTGCCCATGTTGCGGCAGGGCATGACCAGCAGCTCATGCATGTAGGGCGCACCCGTGACGATGGCTTTGGTACCGCTGATGATGATGCCGCGCTGGCCGTTGACCACGGCGTTGCGCTCGACGATGTGCAGATAGGTGTCGACGTTCGCCTGCTCATGCGGGCGTTTGCTGCGGTCGCCTTTGGCATCGGTCATGGCCACGCCCAGCGTCAAATCCTGGTCTTGAATGCGGTGCAGGTAATTGAGGAAACGAGCGGTGTTCTCGGTCGTGCCACGGGCATCGTCAATGCGGGCGCTGACCTGGCCGATGGCGTTCATGGCGTCGTGCGTCAAATAGCGTTGG
>JANOLC010000562.1:0-2096 GCA_031419575.1 Burkholderiales bacterium
AAACTACAGCAGGCAACACCAGCGAGTGGAGTCGCTGCCAGATCAGTGCCCCCGGATCGCCATACCCGGATACTGGAAACCAGCCCAGCGACACCGCAAAAATCTGCATCAAAACCAAACCAAACCAAAAGCTCGGCACACTGGCGCCCAGCATGGCCAGGCCGGTAAAGATCTGGTCAATGGCTTTGCCGCGAAACACCGCCGACACAATGCCACAGGGTACGCCGATGCAGGCGGCTATTGCAACGGCCATCAATGCCAGCAGCGTGGTGGGTTCAGCCCTCTCCCACAGCGCCTGGGTTACCGGCCGTTGCAAAAAGATGGAGTCCCCCAGATTGCCATGGGACAGCTCTTTGAGCCAATAGCCAAACTGCACCGGCAAAGGCTTGTCAAGTCCGTACAGCTTTTGTACGCGGGCAATGTCTTCTGCGGTGGCCTGGTCACCCAGCAACACGGCAATCGGGTCGCCTGAGGCAGCGCGGGTCAAAATGAAAACCAGCACCGCCACCAGCGACATGACCACCAGCATGCCCGCCAAGCGCGACAAAAGATAGCGGGTCATGTACGGATCAGTTCTTCAGGCTGGTATTCCAGAAGAACGGATAAGTGCTTGGGGTGTATCCGTCCAATGCCGGTGAGCGTGCAGACAGACTGGCAAACTTGCCCACGTTGATATAAGGCACCTCGTCATAAACCACCTGCTGCACCTTGCCCCACAAAGCACCTCGCTTGACGGGATTGGGCTCCTGGTTCAAGGCGCTGAGCGCGGCCTGCTTGGCAGGAGAACTCCACCAGCCCGGTGCACCGTCACCCAATTGGGGCGGCGACAACATCGGCTCAGGAAACTGGCCCGAATGGGTGATGTAGATGTCCCACAGCTTGGAATCGCTACGGCGTTGCACCAGTGTGGCCCAATCGACGACATTGAGTTCGGCCTTGAATCCAGCCCGCTTCAACTGCTCGGCCATGATCAACGCCATGTTGTAGTGAAAATCGTACTGTCGGCTGGTCAGAATTCGGACCGTATCGCCTTTGTAGCCGGCGGCTACAGCCTGTGTTTTAGCCTTGGCCGCATCGCGCTCGTTGTAGCTGGTCGTTCCCGCAGCTGAATAGAACGGCGTACCTTTGGGGAAGTGATTACCCTCGGCAATGAAGAAGCGGGTATCGCCAAAACCAGCGGCCAGCATTTCGCCTTCACCAATGGCTGTTTGCACCGATTTGCGTGTCTCTTGCGAGGCCATCACGCCCTCTTTGGTGTTAAACACCAGATAAGGAAACCCAAACGAAGGCGTCATCAGCGGCACCACTTTGCCTGGCGCTTTTTCAATGCGGGCCAGTGCTTCGATGGGCAACAAATCGGCGTAATGGAACTGCCCGGCTAATGCCCCTTCAACACGGGTATTGGCGTTGGGTACCGGCACAAATCGCAGCTCTTCTGCGATGGCAGTTCGCTTGCCCCCGTACCCACTGGCCGCCTCCTTGCGGGCGGAATAGGCATCAAAACGGGTGAGTAGCACAAATTGATCGGGGCGACGCTCCTTGAACTTGTACGGCCCTGTCCCCACAAATTCCTTAAGGGGCTGTGCCAGTGACTCTTTGGCCATGATGGCCGCCATGCCTGAGGCCATCGCCAATTGGGACAGCAGTGGCGCATAGGGGTTCTTCAACGTGATCTCAACCCCATTCGCTCCTTTGGCCGACAGATCAGCGACCTCTTTGGAGATCGATTTGCCACGCGGGGACACTTCCATCCAACGCTTGAGACTGGCGACGACATCCTCAGCATTGAGCTCACGCCCGTTGTGCAACATGACACCTTTGCGAATCGCAATGCTGTATTGCTTGCCGTCCGCGGATATCTTGGGCATGTTTTCCGCCAGCAGTGGCACCAGATTCGATTTGGCATCAAACGTAAACAAGGGCTCATAAACGTGCTGCATGATGATGCAGACCAGATCCGCCGGGGTGGACATGATGTCCAGTGTGGGGGGCTCGCCAATCATGGCCAAGTTCAGGGCTGACTTGCTGGTTTGAGCCAGCACAGGCACGGCGGCACTGGCGCTGGCGAACAAAACCGCTGCGACTGCAGTACGGCG
>JANOLC010000563.1:0-3641 GCA_031419575.1 Burkholderiales bacterium
GGTGGGGTTGGGGGTGCGGCAGCTCATCGTCGCAGGTGGTGAGACCTCCGGGGCGTGCGTGCAAGCCTTGAACATTGACCAGCTTCAAATTGGCCCCCAGATCGACCCCGGTGTGCCTTGGTGCCATGCGGTGTTGCGTACGGATTTGGATGCATCACAGCAGGGGCTGCACTTGGCGCTGAAGTCAGGCAACTTTGGAGACGACGACTTCTTTACAGTGGCCTTTACGAGGCTGACCTGAACCGTCATTTGCCCCAAAACATTCAAATCATTAACTCACCTATTACTGCGGTCCGATGAAATATGAACCGTTCACCCTGAGCTTGTCAAAGGGCTTCGACAAGCTCAGCACGAACGGATATCCAGACTTCATTGGGCCGGATCGATAAGCCTACACAACCGGATCACCACGATGCCCCAATTCGCCGCCAACTTGTCCATGATGTACCCCGAGCTTGCGTTTTTGGACCGCTTTGAAGCAGCGGCCCAAGACGGTTTCAAGGCGGTGGAGTTTTTGTTCCCCTATGCGTGGGACAAGTCTGAGATTGCCGCTCGCCTCAAGGCCCATGGTTTGCAGCAGGCACTGTTCAATATGCCCCCCGGAGGACTTGACCGAGCGGGCCACACAGCCGCTTGGGATGGCGGCATGCGCGGCACCGCGTGCTTACCCGGCCATGAAGAAGAATTCCGCTACGGCGTGACCCAGGCCATTGACTACGCCCTGGCGCTGGCCTGCCCCCGCATTCACTTGATGGCGGGCCTGATACCGGTCGGTGCCACGCGTGAAGCCGTACACCCCACCTATATCAGCAACCTGCGCTGGGCAGCGGCCCAAGCGGCACAACACGGCTTAAACGTGTTGATTGAACCCATCAACACCCGTGACATCCCCGGCTTCTTCTTGAATCGGCAAGACCATGCCCACGAGGTCCTTGCCGAGGTCAATGCGCCCAACCTGAAAGTACAAATGGACTTGTACCACTGCCAGATTGTGGAAGGCGACTTAGCCATGAAGCTGCGCCAATACCTGCCCACAGGGCGGGTCGACCACATTCAAATTGCAGGGGTGCCGCAGCGCCATGAGCCGGACATTGGCGAAATCAACTACCCCTATCTGTTTGAGGTGATTGACGAAGTCTCCAAAGAATGCGGTTGGAATGGCTGGATTGGCTGCGAATACCGCCCCAAGTTGGGGGGGCAACCGGGTGGCACGTCAGCGGGCTTGGGGTGGTTGAAGCCCTGGTTATGAACCTTGGCTGTGAACCCTGGCTATGCAGCCTTGGCCGTCAGATAGTTCAACACCCCCTGCCCCGCGCGCCGACCACTGGCCAAACAGGCGGTGAGCAAGTAGCCACCGGTGGGGGCCTCCCAATCCATCATTTCGCCCGCACAAAACACACCGGGCAGGGCCTTGACCATCAGGCCGTCGTCCAGTGCCTCAAGCAGCACCCCGCCTGCGCTGCTGATGGCCTCGTCGATGGGGCGCGTGGCAGTTAGCACAATGGGCAGCGACTTAATGGCCGCCGCCAGTTTGGCGGGCTGGGCGAAATCTTCCTTGTTCAGGCATTCATGCAGGATGCCCGCCTTGACACCTTGAATGCCCAGCCGACTTTTCAGGTGGCTGGACAAGGAGCGCGAGCCGCGTGGATGCAGCACTTCTTTGAGCACTTTCTCAGCCGAGAAGTCCGGCAGCAAATCAAGCTGAAACGTGGCACTACCCGACGCCGTAATCTCATCGCGCAGCAAGGCGGAGGCGGCATAAATCACGCTGCCTTCCACCCCCGTAGCGGTGGCGATAAATTCGCCTTTGCGCGCGAAGCTGTCCCCTTTGGAATTAGTGCATTGAATCGCCACCGACTTGAAGGGCTGCCCCGCAAAACGGCTGGCAAAGTGCTCGCTCCAACCGCCCGCCACATCAAAGCCGCAGTTGGACGGCAACAGGGGTGCCAGCGCCACGCCACGCGCCGCCAGCAAAGGCACCCAAGCACCGTCAGACCCCAGCCGCGCCCAGCTGCTACCGCCCAACGCCAGCACTACCGCATCGGCTTTGGCGTGCACTCGGCCTTGGGGTGAGTCAAACGTCAATTGGCCGTCGCCCTCCCCGCCTGTCCAACCCGTCCAGCGATGGCGCATGTGAAATTGCACACCCACCTCACCGTTCGCCTGTGTGGGATGGCGCAACCGGTGCAGCCAAGCGCGCAGCAAGGGGGCCGCCTTCAAGCTGCTGGGAAACACCCGCCCGGATGTCCCCACAAAAGTCTCTACGCCAAGCCCAGCGGCCCACTCACGCACCTGTTGTCCGCCAAAGTCTTGCAGCCACGGCGAGACCTGCGCGCTGCGGGTGCCGAACCGCCCGTTGAAGACCTCGGGTGGCTCAGAGTGAGTCAAGTTCAACCCGCCCTTGCCCGCGAGTAGAAATTTGCGGCCCACCGAGGGCATGCTGTCATACACGTCAACCTGGAGCCCGGCCTGGGATAGCCCCTCCGCCGCCATCAGGCCTGCGGGGCCTGCACCGATCACGATCACGTGGGCAGGGTTGCTGCCGTTCAAATTTTTCATGAGTTCCTTGTTCAAATAGGGATCAACGCGCCCTGCCCGGTCAAAAACGCAGCCTTCACCGGCTCGCCGGGGTAGATAGCCTGCACGGCTTGGACGTAGTTTTGCAGCTGTGCCACCAAAACCGGGTCTTGCTGCGGGGCGCGGGGGGATTTGTAGTCCAGCACCCACCAGGTGCCGGTGTCCTGGCGCTGCACCAAGCGGTCAATGCACAGAGTTTGGCCCTGGTACACCAGCGGCACCTCGTTGCCCTGCCATTTCACCACGGCGCTGTCCCACGCCCAGGAACCCTCGCCGTGCAAAATGCGTTGCGCCATGGCGGCAGCCGCGGTCGCATCCACAGGGGTCAGCCCAAACTCGCGGGCGACTGCGCGGGTGTCGATCGACGTAGCAGAACTGTTGGTGCTGGTGGTGGCGCTGCCATCTGTCCACTCCAGCAGGCGGTGCACGGCCTTGCCGAAACGCGTGGCCGCCGTGTCTGGGGTGTTGGCCGACTGGCTGGTGTCGTCACCATCCGGCGTGTTCACCTTCAAAATTACTTCTTTTTTTATAGCAAACAATTGATATTCCACCGGGACTTCAGGCATTATTTGTATAGAGAAAGCTGCCAGAGGTGTGTTCGACGGCTCCACCCAGTCGCCCTCCAGTGCAGGGGCAGGCACGGCCACCTTCGATAGCCGCTGCCACCAGCTGTTGGCCGGCGCACGAAACGGCGCTATGGACGACACCGCCAGCGTGTGGCGGGCGCGGGTGATGGCCACGTACAGGGCGTTGAGCTCCTCGCGCTGGCGCTCCACCACCTCGGCGGCCAGCGTGTCCACGGCACAGGCGGGAGGGTTGCTTTCGCTGGCCAAAAAAACAAATTTCACGGGTGACGGGGCCTCGCCCGGCCAATCCACCAGCACGCCCATGGTGTCAGCCGGGCGGGGGTTGGTGTCGGTGTCCAGCAGCAAGACGGCATCGGCCTCCAGCCCCTTGGCCCCGTGAATGGTGAGCAGGCGCACGGCGTTGGGCACCACGGCCGCCGGGGCCAGCACGCCACCGGCTTTGAGGGCACGTACCAGACCATAGGGCGTGGCGAAACG
>JANOLC010000564.1:0-4136 GCA_031419575.1 Burkholderiales bacterium
GGCAGCGTGGTGCACGTCGACACCTGGAACGCTGACGGCAGCAGCCGCGTGAATTACCGGGGCGCGCAATGGAGCGCTGCGCTCGCGAGTAAAGCTGTGCCAACCCCAGCCATGCCAGGCTCATTTCGCATTGTTGAGGTCGTCGGCAGTGTGTTGATGGTCGAGAAAATTTAGTCATTCAACCGGGAAGAAAGTAGGAGTAATTTATGGACATCGCCTTCGTTTTGTTGGTCGTTGCAGTGATTTTTGTCACCCAGTCAGTCAAAGTGGTACCGCAACAGCACGCATGGGTAGTGGAGCGGCTAGGCAAGTACCACCAGACGCTCACACCCGGTTTGAGTTTTCTGGTGCCCTTCATCGATAAGGTGGCTTACAAACATGTGCTGAAAGAAATCCCTTTGGACATTGCCAGCCAAGTTTGCATCACCCGTGACAACACGCAACTGCAGGTGGACGGTATTCTGTACTTTCAGGTGACGGATGCCATGCGGGCCAGTTATGGCTCCAGCAACTACATCATTGCCATCTCGCAACTTGCACAAACCTCGCTACGCTCAGTGATTGGCAAACTGGAATTGGACAAGACCTTTGAAGAGCGGGACATCATCAACGCGCAAGTGGTGCAAGCCATTGACGAAGCAGCGTTGAACTGGGGCGTGAAGGTACTGCGTTACGAGATCAAAGACCTGACGCCACCCAAAGAAATTCTGCACGCCATGCAGCAACAAATTACCGCCGAGCGCGAAAAGCGCGCCCTGATTGCTGCCTCCGAAGGCCGCAGGCAAGAGCAAATCAACATCGCCACCGGCGAGCGAGAGGCTTTCATCGCCCGCTCCGAAGGCGAAAAACAGGCCGCCATCAACAACGCACAAGGCCAAGCTGCCGCCATCACCGCCGTGGCGGATGCCACCGCCCAAGCCATTGAGCGTATCGCGGTAGCCATCCAACAACCGGGTGGGGAGCAAGCGGTTCAACTTAAGGTAGCTGAAAAAGCCGTAGAAGCCTACTCCAAAGTAGCGTCTGATGCCACCACCACGCTGATCGTGCCCAGCAACATGACGGAAGTGTCGGCGCTGATTTCGTCAGCGATGACCATGCTTCAAAGCAAACGCAGCTGACCAGGCCGCAATGTCCCCCTTCGGCATGGGCCGACCGTAGTGGTAGCCCTGCGCATAGGTGCATCCCATCTCGCGCAAGCGATCTGCGATGTCGCCATCTTCAATGCCTTCGGCGACAGTCGTCAAACCCAGAGTGCAGGCCAGCGCCAGGGCCGACTCAACGATGTGAAAACTGCGCTCTGAGCTGTTGAGCTGCTGCACAAAAGACTTGTCCACTTTCAGGCAAGAAAACGGCAACGTTTGCAGGTAATCCAGCCCGGCGTACCCGGTGCCAAAGTCATCCAGCGCAATGCCTACATCCGCCTCACGCAACCGGCGAAGTGTGGCCTCT
Organism: Burkholderiales bacterium; assembly: GCA_031419575.1. Taxonomy (GTDB): domain Bacteria; phylum Pseudomonadota; class Gammaproteobacteria; order Burkholderiales; family Burkholderiaceae_C; genus JANYCG01. The sequence goes on from JANOLC010000564.1 coordinate 1,450, forward strand.
ACCGCCGTCATGTTGCTAATGAGCGTGGTCTCTGTCAGTTCAATGTGCAACTCTGCGGCGTTGATGTTGTATTGATGCAAGCATGCAGCAACCGATTCAACAATACCGGGTGTGCCAAGCTCGGGGGCCGCTAAATTGATGCTTATAAACGGCGTACACCCAATCCCACTATGGCACAACGGGCGCAACTCAATCCAGTCTTGTGCGGCGCGGTTCAACACCCATTGACCGATGCGGTGAATCAACCCTGTTTTTTCAGCCAGCGGAATGAATTCCATCGGATTAATCATTCCGAGCGTCGGGTGCCGCCACCGGATCAAGGCCTCAAAACCTACCAACGCCAAGCCATCCAGTGCAATCAGCGGCTGGTAAAACAGCTCCAGCTGGCTGCCGTCTAGCGCGTCGGATAAATCCTTGGCCAATAGCAGGGTTCGCACCGCCGCCGTATGCAGGTCTTTGACTAAGGCGGCTTCTCTCTCGCGATCAGCCATGCGCTCCGCCGTCGGGATTTGCTCTGGCCCCACCGCGTTAGCGCTGCGAAACCGCACCAACAATAAGCGCAACAAATACTGAATGACCGGGTCGGCACGCTGCAACAGCTCTTCTACATGGCTGCGGTCAATACGAATCAAACTGGTCGCCCCCACTGCCCGTACCGTCGCAGTGCGGGGTTGGTGGTCCAACAGCGCCACCTCGCCAAACATGGCTCCTTCGCCCATCATCGCCACCCGCTGCAGGTGGTCGCCTTGGCCCTTCAAAACCTCCACACTGCCCTGCTCAATCACATAGGCGGAAGTGCCAGGGTCGCCATATTTGAAGATGGTTTCCCCTTCACTGAATCGCTCACGGGTAAAAGTATCGGGAATGGAGATGGGGAGCATGAGAGCTAGGGCATTGAGCTATTGATGTTAACTATGTCGCGGTTTTTTCGATTATGTGCTTCGGCAATGCACCTACTGCAATTTGTCTCATGTCCGCAACAATTATTGAAATAGGCCTGAAAGCAAAAACCCGCAGCCTTCGTATTGAATGCTGCGGGTTTGGGGATGGCTCTGGATGAGTCGAGACATCATTTTCTGGCGGAGAAGGCGGGACTCGATGGCCAAACACCCTAAGTCGTTGATTTCATTTAACTTTTCCGTAGCACTGAAGAGTGCTTTTGTAGCAACTCTCTGTGATATTGAATGAGTAACAGGTCATTAAGTGCAGTTCGGCTTCACCAACGTGCGTTGCAAAGACTTCCCTTTCCGGTCGGTCCCAAAATTTCTTCCGACAGCTCTTCGCAATAACTTTCCTCAGAGCCGTCATCTCCCACGTCGGGAGCGTTTGTCAACTGGGCCTAGCGCCGTGAAGCAGTCTCGTCCGTTGACGCCACTCCTGCGCCATCGAATTCCCCGCGTACGGGGTGAGTGCATCGCCCTGCCGTCGCGGTGATCCTTCCGAACCTATGGAAATCGACAGAAGCAGTGCCGACTAAATTTTCAATTATGTACGCCAACAGACATACGGCAAAAGCCGATCTTCATAAGCTCCCTTTAGTCGAGCCAACATGCTCTGGCGCTACAGCTGCGCTTTGGCAATGCGTTCTTGCATTCGGCGAGGCTATTAACTAGCAAATGGAGTTCCAACATGAAAAAGAATGTTCTACTTTTGGCAGCGATTACTCTGAGTGCGCCGGTTTTCGCGATTGACGGAATCACCCTCGGTGAACCAGGATACGGTGGAACGGGTTGCCCTGCCGGCTCGGTATCCGCCACATTAAGCCCGGATGCAACCTCTTTGAGTTTGTTATTCGACAAATACCAAGTAGCCGTAGGCGGCTCGACCGGAAAAAGCTTTGACCGCAAAAGCTGCAATATTGCCATTCCTGTGCGTGTGCCGCAAGGATTCAGCGTATCAATCTTGAAAATCGACTACCGAGGTTTTAATCAACTACCGCAAGCGGCTAGCTCGCAGTTCAATGTTGAGTATTTCTTCGCTGGCACGAGAGGCCCGGCATTCCAACGAAAATTTATCGGCCCGCTCCAAGAGGATTATTTGATCAACAACCAACTTACCGTTCAGGCGATCGTTTGGTCAGCTTGCGGCGCAGACGTCAACCTGCGCACCAACTCCAGCATGAGAGTGCAGACCGCTTCAAATCGAGAAGCCATGTCTTCGATCGACACGCAAGACGTCAGTGCTGGAATTATTTATCAACTGCAATGGCGTCCGTGCTCCTAGGGTACAACCAAGTCACTACCGGGCGATTGTTGTCATGGCGTTTGGACGCCATCATCGTGCCCTATTGAGAGTTAAATTGAGAGGTGTGGCTATGAAATTGATGATAAAAACCATTTGCCTGGTTGCATGGGTATCCGGCCTGCCAGTGGGCGCCCAAGAAGTCAATGGCTGTCCAGTGGGAAGTTACTCGATCGTCATTTCGCCCGACGGCGCAAGCTTGAGCCTATTGTTTGACCAGTTCACCCTCGAAAGTGGCGCCGTCTCAGACAGCCCAAGGTCAAAAAAGGTTTGCCGCATTTCAGCCCCACTTAACTTACCAGCGAATCACTCGTTCGGTGTTTACAAGGTCGATTACCGTGGCTTTGCTAAGCTCTTTGCGAAACAAGAAACCAACCTTGAGGTGCAATATTTTTTGGGACCGCAAGGCAGCGAGCACGGACGAGTTTTCAAACGAAAGATCAGGG
>JANOLC010000565.1:0-7591 GCA_031419575.1 Burkholderiales bacterium
GCGGTGGTGACCAGACTGCGAACCGTCCTGAAGCCCAGAATGGCAATGGCCGCCTGCATCGTGGTGACCTGGTTTTCCATCCCGTAGAAAGAGGAGTTGGCCAGCCGCAAGGTTTTGGCCGTCAGCGCTTGGTCCTGCGCAATTTTCTGAGCCAGCGCCTCGGTGTTGATGTCGTCCTGCCCCATGCTGGCCAGCAGCTCCATCACCACGGCAGGTAACGACGGCAGCTTGTGGATTTGGCGCAAAACCTCGTCCAGTTGAAGAGGCGTCACCATGGGTCCAGCCCCCGGAAACGGGCCACGAGGTCGTGCAGGTAACGCGCATCGGCGACCCCGGCCTCATGCCGGAACAACCATGCCAGGCGGGCCTGGTCACGCAGCCGCTGCGCCACGCCCGAATGCAGGATATCTGGAGATTTACCAACGGGATTTGCGTCTGCGCCGGCAGGTTCCGGCATGTGATCGGCCGCCTGTTCGCTCATATATCCCCCTGCGGTTGGTTCAACATCACAATCTTGCCTTTTGAGCGTGAGCTCATTCCCATGCTGTTCCACTGGGCTGGGTAACGGATGTGATCGATCAGCAGGTTATCGGATACACCCTCATCCGCGCCAGCAATCAGGACGCTCATCTCGGGCAAGGCATGAGCCAACTCGGCACCCACCAGAAGACCCTTTGGGGCAAACAGTGCCTCGGCGGCAGAATTGACAAATGCCACCAATCCTTCGTCGTCAACCCCCACGACCGGCAAGGGAACGTATTGCAGCATTTCGCGCACGATGGCCAGGCTGGTTTTGTCGCGTTCAACCTGGTGGCGTGTCTTGTCCAGCACGTCGCCGAGCTGTCGGTTGGCCATGACCAATTCCTGATTCGTGGTGCGGATTTTGATGTCGAGTTGCAGATTTTCTTCCAGCAACTCCTTGTACTCAAATGCCTTGCTGATGTGCTCACGAAGTTGCTGGTCGTCCCAGGGCTTGGTGAGAAACCGGTAGATCGCCCCTTCATTGATCGCGTCAGTGACCGACTGCAACTCGGTGTACCCCGACAGCACAATGCGAATCGTGTCGGGATGACTGATCTTTGCTTCACGCAGGAACTCCACCCCCGTCATGCCCGGCATGCGCTGGTCAGAGATGATGACATCCACCTTGTGCCGGGACAATATTTCCAGACCTTCAGCGCCGCTGCTGGCCGTGAGAATGTGGTGGCCGTCCGGCCTGAAAAGCCGTTTGAGCGATGCCAGCACATTGGGTTCGTCGTCAACCAGCAGCAAGGAGCGTTGGGGTTTGCGAAAACGCAGCAGGTGAGGCGGCAACTGCCGTTTTTCTGTGAACAGTGCTTCGATGTCAGGGGCAGAAATAGGTTTGGAAAAAAAATAGCCCTGAATCTCATCGCAGACATGGGTGCGCATGATTTCGCACTGGGCCTCGGTTTCCACACCCTCGGCAATTACCTTCAGGCCCAGGCCGTGCGCCATGGAAATAATCACCTTGACGATCACGTTGTCGCTTTGGCTGGTGGTGATGTCACGCACGAAGGACTGGTCAATCTTGACTTTGTCGAACGGAAAACGTTTGAGATAGCTGAGCGAGGAATACCCGGTCCCAAAATCGTCCAGCGACAATTTCACGCCCAGGCCTTTGAGCTCCTTGAGGATGGTCTCGCTTCGGGAAACGTCATCCATCAACGCGCTTTCCGTGACCTCCAGATACACCAGCTGGGGATCGACCCGCGACCCGGACAAGGCCGCTTTGACGTGTCCAACCAGATCCGCATCGTTGAATTGAAGCGGGGAAACATTCACAGCGACATGAGGCACAGCAATGCCTTTGTCCAGCCAGGTGCGGATATCCTGGCAGACTTGGTTCAGCACCCATTCACCAATGCCCTTGATCAGCCCGGACTCCTCGGCCAGCGGAATAAACTGAACGGGCGACACCTGGCCGAGTTCCGGGTGGTGCCAGCGCAGCAGCGCCTCCATGCCACTGACCTGGCCCGTCTGCAAGTCCACCAGCGGCTGGTAGAGCACCTGCAACTGATCCAGGGCTATGGCATTGCGCAGCGCCTTGATGAGGTGGTCGCGCGCCAGCACCTGCTGATACATGTCTTCACTGTAAAACTGGAAGGTGTTGCGCCCCTTGGCCTGTGCACGGTGCATGGCAATTTCACTGGCCTTGAGCAGTGTTTCAAAATCATTGCCGTTGTCGGGATAACTCGCCACCCCAATAGACGCCGTCAGATTCAACTCATGGCTGCCCAAGTGGTACGGTTCAGCGAACTTTGACAGCAGGTTTGCCGCCAAATAGGCGGCACCATCAGACGGCGTACCAGGCAGCAGGACCACAAATTCCTTGCCACCCAGGCGGGCGACCGTATCTTGTTCACGCACAGATCCACCCAGCCGCCTCGCCATTTCCACCAGCAGCGAATCCCCCACCTGGTGACCCACAGCGTCATTGATACTTTTGAACTGGTCAATGCCGACCAGCAGCATGGTCAGGGGCTCGCCAGAGCGCATCATCATGCTGATGGCGTGGCCTGTACGGTCTTGCAGCAAAGCCCGGTTGGGCAAACCCGTGAGCGGGTCAAAGTGCGAGAGCCACAAAATCCGGTTTTCAGCAGCCTTGGCCATGCTCAGGTCACTGAAACTACCTACGAAATGCGTGGTCTGACCCGCATCGTCTCGCAGCGCCGTGATGGCAAGCCACTGCGGATACACCGTGCCATCTTTTCTCCGGTTCCGGAGCTCACCGGCCCATTGGTCTTTTGTATTGATGGATTCCCACATAGTGGCAAAAAACGCAACACTTTCCTGCCCGGAAGACAGCAAACGCGGGTTCTGACCCAGTACTTCCGCCTCAGAATAACCGGTAATGTCCGTGAAAGCCTGGTTGGCCAGGACAATGTAGCCTAGGCCATCCGTCACCATGATGCCCTCCCGGCTCTGGGTAAACACCTGCGCGGCAAGTTTGATCTGCCTCTGTTGCACTTTTCGTTCTGTGATGTTGGTGTGCGAGACCACCACACCACCGCCATCAGCGCCCAGCGGGGTCACACTCATGGCGAACCAGCGCTCCTGGGTGGGTGAGTGGCAGGGGTATTCCAGATTGAACGTGGCCACGGTTCCCGCCAGGACAGCCTGAACCCCCTTGAAGGCATCCGATGCCTCGTTAGGGGCATCACCTTTGCTGGTTTGGCAGACAGACAGGTAGTTGGCCCCCACATCTGTGTTCAACAAAAGCGAAGGTAAATCGCCACTGTTTTCCTGCGCAAAACGCCGCCACGGCTGATTGACTGCCATGATGATCCCCGTGTTGTCCAGCACGGCAATTTCAGCCGTCACCGAGTCCAGGATGGTCTGGTTGAAGGCTTGGCCCTGGCGCAAGGCCGCTTCATTTCGCTTGCGTTCGGTGATGTCCACCCGGACGCCCAGCATGCGGCTCGCCTTGCCGTCGGGGCCGCGCGCGAACACGCGCCCCACCACGCTGATCCACCGATACGCCCCATCTGCATGTCGCATGCGTGCCTCATATTGGTAAGGCGTATCTGCACCGGCGAGCACGGTCTTAATTTTTTGTTCAACGGCGTCCCTGTCATCCGGATGCAGGCGCTCTATCCATTGTTTCCGGTCGGCAAATCCTTCTTCCGGGTCATAACCCAGCATGGTGAAATAAGTGGGCGTGGCATACCACTGGTCCACATGGTCAATTTCCCAGTCCCACACCCCAATCGATGCGGCATCGGTAGCCAGAATGAGTCGCTGGGCCATGGTTTCGACATCGGCTTCCATGCGCGCGCTCTGCCGCCATGAGCGGCTGAGGAACAGGCACAGGACGACAACCAGCACCGCTACCGTCGTCCAGATGGCCCCGACCAACACGACCAGATGTCGCCAGGGCCTCACCACCCCCTCATGGGACCGCCCCACAAGCACAACCAGCTCGGGTTGCGCGGACAAAGTCCTGTAAGAAAACAAACGAGATACCTGGTCAATCGGACTGATATTGTGAAAACTGCCCGACAGGTTCTTCGGCAACATCTCCTTGAACAATGGCCGATCCTGAAAGCTTTTACCGATGACCGCTTCGTCAAATGGGTTGCGCATCATTAGCACACCATCACGACGAAACAAGGAAATTGAACCACCATCGCCCAGGTCGACAGTGCGCCACAGCTTGTCGAAGTAAAGGGGTTCGATCGCTGCCACCACGATTCCGGTGATTTTGCCCTCGCCGGACAGCAAAGGCCTGGCCGCAAAGATTGTCCAGCGACCCGTGTCCAGCGCACGCACGGGAGGGCCAATGTAGAAAGCGGTCTGTGGCCGCGTAATGTATAAATGAAAATAAGTGGGGTCAGCGATATCAAGGCCAATATTGTCTTGCTCCGACCCGTATCGGACTCGGCCCCGCAAATCAATAACCTTCATCAGCCGCAAAAAGGGCTGGTCCTTAATCTGTTCACGCAACAAGACCTGGGCAGATTGCACGTTGAGCCGGCCAGACGCCTCCAGCTCAGTCAGGCCCTTGACCGCAAGTTGCAACCGTTGGTCGACGGACTGGAGGGTACGGGTGGTTTGCTCTTCAATCACCTGGGCGAAGGACTCGACCAGGCGCTCTCCAGACTCTATCGCCTTCATTCGCAGGTACGCCAAAGCCATGGCAGCTACAAGGCCGGGAATAATGACCAGACCCGCAGCCAACCACAACAACCGACGCTGAACGGGCAGGCTGTAGGGCGTGCCCCGGCTCAGCCTTGCAGGCGACGATGACACAACAGCACCTGAAGGTGTTGGCCAAGTCATATGTGGTCACCTCGTTCAATCAAATCAGTTTAGTTTAGTTGAACTCAGGGGAGTAAACAATGCAGATTCCAACAACTGAAACCCCTGAAACACGTCATCCAACATCCAGCTCAACAACGTGAAGAGTCTTGCGTCAATCCCGCGTCACCCGCACCAACTCTTCACGCGACGTCACGCCGCTCTGCACCAGCCGCTCGCCATCATCACGCATGAGTGTCATGCCGCCTGCCAGCGCGGCCGCGCGGATGTCTGCCTCAGACGCTTTTTGGTGGATTTGTGCGCGAATGGCGTCGTCGGTCACCAGCAGTTCAAACACACCGGTGCGACCCTGGTAACCGGTGTGGCCGCAATGCGTACAGCCGAACCCCTTGCAACTCACGCAGATCTTCCTCACCAGCCGCTGCGCCAACACCCCCAGCAAGGATGAGCTGAGTAAAAACGGCTCGATGCCCATGTCGGTCAGCCGCGTCACCGCGCTGGTGGCATCGTTGGTATGCAGTGTGGCCAGCACCAAGTGGCCAGTGAGCGAAGCTTGGATGGCAATCTGCGCGGTCTCGAAATCGCGGATTTCACCAACCATGATCACGTCTGGATCTTGCCGAAGAATGGCGCGCAGGGCTTTGGCAAAGGTCAGGTCGATTTTGGCGTTGACTTGCGTCTGCCCAATGCCCGACAGCTCATATTCAATCGGGTCTTCCACCGTCATGACATTGCTGCGCGTGGTGTCCAGGCGGCTCATGGCGGCGTACAGCGTGGTGGTTTTGCCGGAGCCCGTGGGGCCGGTCACCAAAATGATGCCGTGCGGCTGGGAGATGAGCTTTTGCAGTTGGGCCAGTACCTCGCCCTGCATCCCCACGGCTTCCAGGTTGAGCTTGCTTTCAGATTTATCCAGCAGACGCAACACCGCCCGTTCACCATGCGCGCTGGGCAAGGTGCTGACTCGCACATCCACTGCGCGGGTACCAATACGAAGGCTGATACGGCCATCTTGCGGCAGGCGCTTTTCGGAAATATCCAGCTCAGCCATGATTTTCAGGCGCGAGATCAGCGCGGCGTGCAGCGCACGGTTGGGCTGCACCACTTCACGCAACGTGCCATCCACGCGGAACCGCACGCTGGAATGGCGCTCATACGGCTCGATGTGGATGTCGCTGGCCCCGTCGCGTGCCGCCTGCGTTAGCAACGCGTTGAGCATGCGGATGATGGGCGCATCGTCAGACGTTTCCAGCAGGTCTTCGATGGCGGGCAGGTCTTGCATCATGCGGGTCAAATCCGCATCGCTCTCGACCTCGCTCACCACGGTGGCTGCGCTGGACTCGCCCTGCGCATAGGCCACACTAATGCGCTGCACCAGGGCATCGGCCGGCAGCACATCGACCGCCTGCGGGGCGTATTTGCGCACCACTTCGCTCACGCCAGCCGCATCCGATGCGGGGTGCAGACACAGCGTTAACGCCCCTGCATCCTCTTCCAGCAGCACCTGATGGGAGCGCGCAAACGCGTAAGGTAAGGGGTAGCGCATGGTGACTTGCGAACGCTAGGGTTTGACCGCAGCCGGCAACATCGGCGCCGCATTCACCGGCACCGCCAGGCTGGAGACCGGCTGTGCGTTTTGCTGCAAGCCGCGCATCAGTTCGTAGCGGTCCAGTGAGAAAGCTTCGGTGGAGCCGGCGTCACGCACCACCACCGGCCGCAAAAACACCATCAGGTTGGTCTTTTTGCGGCTGCGTGTTTCGCTCTTGAACAGGTTGCCAAACAGCGGCACGTCGCCTAAGCCGGGCACCTTTTCCTGATTGCCCGCGTACTCGTCTTGCAACAGGCCACCCAGCACCACGATGGAGCCATCGGCCACCAGCACGTTGGTGTCGATGGAGCGCTTGTTGGTGGTGGGGCCGTTGGCCGCGTTGATGGTGGAGGCCTGCACACTGGAGACTTCTTGCGAAATGGTCAACCGCACGGTGCCGTTTTCGCTGATCTGCGGCTTGACCTTGAGGGTGAGGCCCACGTCTTTGCGCTCTATGGTCTGAAACGGGTTCACCGTGTTGCTGGAGCTGCCGGTGTTGGTGTATTGCCCGGTGACAAACGGCACGTTTTGGCCGATGACAATTTTGGCTTCTTCGTTGTCCAGCGTCAGTAAGTTGGGCGTGGACAAGATATTGCCGTCACCATTACTTTGCAGGTAGCGCGCCAGGAACCCCAACACGTAAATACCGTTGGTCTTGCCAGCTACGCCAAAGTTGGCCCCGGTGCTAGGCAATACCGTGCCACCGCCTGCGGCCAGTGACAAAATATTGGTACCGCCAATGCTGAAGTTGGTGCCGAGCAAGCCGATGTTGGTATCGCCGTTTTGCCCCAGCGCGCCCTGCCACTGGATGCCAAATTCAGCGGCTTTGTCGGCGTTGACTTCGGCGATCAGGCTCTCCACAAACACTTGGGCGCGGCGCACGTCCAGCTTGTCGATGACGGCACGCAACTGGCGGTATTGCGGCTCGGGCGCGGTGATGATGAGTGAGTTGGTGGCAGGGTCGGCCTGAATTTGCCCACCCGTGGACGGTTGAGTCGCCGCGGCCACACCTTGCCCGGCCGCCGTCGGCGCCGTGATGGAGCTTGTTGATGAACTGGACGTGGTGGCTGACAACGCAGCCCGCAGCGTGACGGCCAGTTTGGCGGCCTCGGCGTTTTTCAAATACACCACATAAATATTGCCGCCGTTGCCATTGGGCCCGGTGTTGGTGGGCTGGTCCAGCTTGTCTACCAAAGACTTCACCAGCGCCACCCTGGCCGGGTTGGC
>JANOLC010000566.1:0-2553 GCA_031419575.1 Burkholderiales bacterium
CAGGATTTTGAAATTGTCCAGGTCAATGAACAGCAAGGCCCCCTGCGCCTGGCTGCGGGAAGCGGCTGCCAGGGCCTGGCGCAGGCGGTCCAGCAGCAGGCGACGGTTGGGCAGGTGGGTCAGGGGATCGTAAAACGCCAGGCTCTCGATCTCGGCCTCGGCGCGTTTGCGGTCGGTGATGTCTGTGATGATTTCATGCAGGGCCGCTTGCTCGTCATGAATCACGGGACTGCTGGAGACGCTGACATCACGCACTGTGCCGTCTGCCCGGCGATGCCGGGATTCGAAGAACCGCCCTACGTCATGGGACAGCTCTCCCAGTGTGGCGCTGATCTCTTGCTCGGTGCGGCAGCTGATGTCTTGGATTCGCAAGGCAGCATTTGCGCGCGATTTGTATAACCGTAGAACACCAGCGCGGCTTTGTTGGCATCCAGAACACTGCCGTCCAGCCGGAGCATCAGCATCACAGCGTTACTGTCCGAAAACTGGCGGTAATAGGCCTGTTCCCGCTCTGCCAGCTTGACCTGCAATAGCCGCAACTCCGAGAAATAGGTCGCCCCCACCATGCCAAAGCCTGACAGCGACAGCATATACAGCCAGTAGTTGACCAAGCGCATTTGCGGCGTGCCTGTGGCAAAAAATCCAGTCCCCTGCAGCACCGCAGACAGGCCCTGCACGGCAACCATCAACACCATCAGCACCACGCAATGGCGACCCGTGCGCAGGGTGGAAATAGCCACCACCAGAAACAGCCAATAACCCCGCGCATACGGCCCCAGCGCTACCTGAAACCAGCCTGCAAACACCACCTGGCCCATCGCAAAGACCAGGATCATCAGCATGACAATTTCCAGCAGACGCGCGGGCTCCAGCCAGCCCACGGGGGGTTTGCGCCAAATCAACAACAGAGGAGTAATCAGGGCCACACCCAGCACGTCGCCCATCCACCAGTTCATCAGGTTGGTGGCATAGGCCGTGGCAGGGAAAAACCCGTGCAGCCACAAGGTGGTGACCCCCACCAACGCCGACAACAAGCTGCCCGCCACGCCCGCCACACCCAACAACCGCAGGTAATCCCCCAACATGCGCAAGCGGCTGTCAAACACACCGCTGCGCTGGAGCAGCCACACGCCCAGCAGAGCCGCCAGCGCATTGCCCATGCCGATGGGCACCGCCACCGACAGCGCCCCACCCCGAAACAAGATACCCATGACCTCGCCCACCAGCACGCTCCAGGCATAGCGCTTGCCCACCAACAATATGGCGGCCAACGCAAAGCCGCCGGGCACCCAAACCAGGCTGATCTTGCCGTTCAGTGAAAAATAAATGATCGACACCTGCGTCAGCAGGGCGTACAGCAAGGCCACCCCCAGTAGCTTGAGTACAGCGCGGACGTGGGCCGTAGGCGGGGTCACCTTGGTCGAGATGGGGCTGGCCGTAGAGCCGATTGAAGGGTGGTTCTGCATGAGGTCACCGGACTATAAAACGTGTCGTCACCCAAGTGCAGCAAGAAAAGGGGCTGAAGTCCCCGTCATTCATGTATTTTTAGCTCCTTATTTAGGAGCAACCAAGGTGCCGGCCTCTGTATCTGCGGCATCGTCTTGCGCCAGCCGCGTACTTTTCCAGTAGATGTCATCCCCCACAGCACCCTGCGCACCTTTGCCGTCCGTGCGATGGCGGTTCAACACCCGGGCCAGCACAAACATCAAATCGCTCAGACGGTTCAGGTAATGGCGTGGTGTGTCTTTCAGCACATCTTGCCCCTCTAGCGCGACCACAGCCCGCTCGGCACGGCGGGCCACCGTGCGGCACACGTGAGCCAATGATGCCGCGCGGGTGCCTGCGGGCAAGATGAATTCTTTGAGCCGGGGCAAGGCCTCGTTGTGGTCAGCCAGCGCCTCGTCCAGTGCCAGCACGGCCTCGGGCTTGAGCAACTCAAAACCGGGGATGGACAACTCGCCGCCCAGGTTGAAGAGCTGATGCTGAATCTCAACCAGCAATTTGCGCACACCTGCGGGCAGGTCTTCGCACAGCAGCACGCCAATGTTGGAGTTGAGCTCGTCCACATCGCCCATGGCGTGCACGCGCAGGCTACTTTTGGAAACGCGCGTGTTGTCCCCCAAGCCGGTGGTGCCACTGTCTCCGGTACGGGTGGCGATTTGCGTGAGGCGGTTGCCCATGGGTCAGTCCTTAGTGGTTGATTTTGGGAGGCACGTAGGGGCAAAAAATTGTGGATTGAGCCAGTGCGCAAAGTATTATCGGATTTGTCCCTGCCCTTGCGCCACCCCCTCACGGAGATTTCCCCATGAATGCACCCACCAGCCCTCAGCACCTGATGCCCGAAGTCACCCAGCGCACCATGCCTGATGCCTTGCTGCAAGCGCTCAAAGCCCGCTTTGGCACCAACCTGTCCACCGCGCTGGTGGTGCGCGAACAGCATGGGCGCGATGAGTCATCATTCTCGGTGCCACCGCCGTCTGCTGTGGTGTTTGCCGAGTGCACAGCGGATGTGGCCGATTGCGTGAAGTTGGCCAGCGAGCACAGTGTGCCGGT
>JANOLC010000567.1:0-4027 GCA_031419575.1 Burkholderiales bacterium
CCCATCATGTGGGGTGCGGGCACAGGTTCAGAAGTGATGCAGCGTATTGCCGCGCCTATGGTGGGTGGCATGATTACTGCGCCGCTGTTATCGATGTTTGTGGTTCCAGCCGTCTTTTTGCTATTGAGGTCACGCAAGTAGAGCTTAAAAACTTCGGCCCCTAGCTAATGTTCGCCAACGCACGGACAGTCGGCCCACCAGCGTCTACGCTGAATCACTTAACCCACTGGAGTCATCACCATGAACACAAATTTAAAGCGTGTAATAACGATTGCCGCACTGGCATTGGGGGGATATGCGTCGGCTCAAGTTACCCTGTACGAGCAAGACAATTTTCAGGGCCGCACATTCACCACGGAACGGCAGTTGCTCGATTTAAACAGTGGCGGTTTTAACCAGCGCGCGTCCTCGGTGGTGGTTCAGGGCAACCGATGGGAGGCCTGTGAAGAGGCCCGCTTTGGTGGGCGCTGTGTGGTTTTGCGCCCGGGTGCCTATGCGTCGGTGAGCGCGATGGGCCTGAATGGCCGCATGACATCACTGCGAGAAATCGCGGTCAACGCAAGGGTGTTTGACAACCAGTACGCCAACACACCGCAACCCTCCCAGGTCGTCTTTTACGAGCGGACCGGGTTTGAGGGGCGGTCTTTGTCGGTGGTTGAGCCACTCGACGATTTTCGGCGCTCCGGCTTTAACGACAGTGCCAATTCGGTGATGGTGGTGGGCCAGCCATGGCAGCTTTGCGAAGACATTCGTTTTAACGGGCGCTGCGTCGTGTTGCGTCCGGGCCGTTACGGGTCTTTGGCTGCAATGGGCCTGTCCGGTCGGGTCTCGTCGGCACGGGCTGCTGAAGTCGAGTTGCGTGCGGACAACCCGGTGCCTTTGCCAAGTCCAGCAAATCCTGCAAGCCCTGAGGGCGCACAAGTCATTTTCTATGAACGGGAGGAGTTCGGTGGCCGGTCTTTCACCGCCGACACATTGGTAGGTGATTTTGCACGCGCAGGCTTTAATGACCGGGCCTCGTCAGCGGTGGTGTTGGGTGGGCGCTGGGAGGTTTGTTCGGACGCGGAGTTTCGCGGGCGTTGCGTCATCTTGCGCCCCGGGCGCTATCCGTCGCTGGCTGCCATGGGCGTGGATAACATGATTTCCTCGGTGCGAACCATTCGCCGGGAAGCGTTTGTCGAAGATAACCGGTATGCACCCGCGCCAGCCGCTGTGTATGACAACCGTCGCCAAAGCGATGAGCGCTTGTACGAGGTCAGTGTCACCTCGGTCAAGGCGGTGGTGGGGCCCGCCGAGCAACGCTGCTGGGTTGAGCAAGAACCAGTAGCGCAAACCCGGGGCAATGCCAATATTGGTGGTGCCGTTGTGGGTGCTCTGATCGGCGGCATCCTGGGGCACCAAGTGGGTGGCGGCGCGGGCAAAGACCTTGCCACGGTGGGCGGTGCCATTGCCGGTGGCGTGATTGGCTCCAATGTGGGGCGTGATGCCAACGGGCAACCCGTTCAAACGCAAAATGTGCAGCGCTGTGCCAGCACCCCCAGCCAGGCGCCACCCGCCTATTGGGAGGTGACTTACACCTTCAGGGGGCAGGCGCACCGCGTCCAGATGGCGACCCAGCCCGGCCCTACTTTGACGGTTAATGAACAGGGCGAACCACGCACCTGATATCCGGCCTCGTCCTGCCCCCTTGCCCTGCGTGGGCCGTCAATCTCCAAGTCGCGTCATCAGACCAACGGACGAAACCCGAATGGTCTTGACGTTTTGTGGCCTGACACCACGGTGTCAAGCATGTCGTCCGTGTTGGTGCCGCTGTTGCGGCGCTCCGCTGTGCTGTCGTGCAACCCTAGCGTTTGGTCATAGATTTGGCGCTGGCGAGGATCGCACAAGACCGTATAGGCCAGATTGAGCTGGGTCAGTATCTCCCCAGCGATGTCAGAGCCAGAATGTTTGTCCGGATGATGATGCTGGGCCAAACAACGGTAAGCTGCCCGAATGACAAACGCGCTGGCATTTGCGCTGACTTCCAGAGTTTCGTAATAAGTCTTATCGCGCATCGCTGGCCGTCCTGATGGGGTGATTGCCTCATACGTTTTGATGAGTCAATTTTGATGATGAGCCTTTTTAAGGGCTTTGTCGGTGTGATACCGAACACTTCAGCGAGCCCAGCCGCTTTTGATTGACCGCTTGCTAAGTGCCCGTCCGTTCACTTTCGCTCACCTTTGTTCGCTGTCGTACAGACGGCAAAGACAACCCGTGCTGGAATCAACCTATGGGTTCTTGCCTGTCATCCTCTTCGAGGATGGGCAATGCCAAGGAGAGCGCTATGTATATCGGAATCGGAACCGTTTTGCTGGTCATTTTGTTAATTTACTTTTTCCGTTGAAGGTCCGCACCATGTCTCCCCCGATTGACCGCCCCGCGACTTTTCAGTCGCGGGTATGGATGATCGTCGGGGCCGTGGCGCTATTCTTCGCCATGCTTGCGGCGTTTCACCACGTCGTGCGGGATGCCGTTCAGCAGGCTGAGTTACGGCACCAAGCCAACGCATTGGTGGTCGAGGCGATTTGGCGGTGCAATGCAGCGCCACCCACTGCCCCTTCGTCTTGCACCCCGAACGCAAAAGCCGGGTCTGGTTCAGTGAGTGACGCGGGGCGGGTCAGCGTTGCACGTCAACTTGCGGTTCAAAACTAGACGTTCAATGCGCAAAAGCCATGCCTTCAAATTTTTGAAGCCCGCAACCGTAGTGCATTTCCAATCACTGAGGCTGAACTGAAGCTCATTGCCAGCGCTGCAATCATCGGTGACAAAACCCAACCAGTGAATGGATAGAGGACGCCAGCCGCAATGGGAATTCCCAAGGCGTTGTATAAAAAAGCAAACACCAAATTCTGCTTCATGTTGCCAACCGTTGCGTTGGACAGTGCGAGAGCAATTGATATGCCGCGCAAATCACCCTTGACCAAAGTGACTTGGGCGCTGTTCATGGCTACATCAGTACCGGTGCCCATGGCAATACCGGTGTTGGCTTTGGCCAGGGCGGGTGCGTCATTGATGCCGTCGCCCGCCATCGCCACAACGTGGCCTTCCCTTTGAAGTTGCTCCACCAGCATTAACTTGTCTTGTGGTTTCACTTCACCATGTACTTCATCAATACCGAGTTTGGCGCCGACGGCCTTGGCCGTGGTGATGCCGTCGCCCGTGGCCATCACGATGCGAATCCCGGACGCCTTGAGCGCCGTCAGCGCTTCCATCGTGCTGGCTTTAATAGGGTCAGACACAGCCAGCAGACCGGCCAGTTTTCCATCGATGGCAAGGTGCATGACACTGGCACCCTCTGTGCGCAGGGCTTCGGCTTGCCCCTTTAACCCATCCACAAGGACGCCCACCTGCTGCATGAGTGCAGTGTTCCCAAGGACAAGATGGTGCCCCGCAACGTCGCCCTGCACGCCAATGCCAGAGCCAGACTCAAAACTTTCTGGTGCGATCAGTACCAGTTTGCGTTCATGCGCCGCAGCCACTATGGCCGCTGCCAACGGGTGCTCGCTGCCCTGGTCCAGACTGGCCGCCAGGCGCAGCACCTCGTCAGTTTCGAAACCTTCACTTGGCACCACCCGTTCAAATTTGGGTCGTCCCTCGGTCAAAGTGCCTGTCTTGTCGATGATCAAGGTATCAACTTTGCGAAGGTTTTCAATGGCTGCGGCATCACGAAACAAGACCCCCTGCGTGGCACCTTTGCCGGTAGCCACCATGATGGACATGGGGGTCGCCAAACCCAAAGCACAGGGGCAGGCAATGATCAAAACGGCAACCGCGTTAATCAACCCGTACACCCAGCTTGGCTCAGGTCCGAATAGACCCCAGGCAAAGAATGTTAGTGCTGCAATGCCCACCACAACAACCACAAAGTAGCCAGCCACCACATCGGCCATGCGTTGCATGGGTGCCCTGGATCGCTGGGCCTGGGCCACCATTTGCACGATTTGGGAAAGCATCGTGTCAGAACCCACTTTCTCAGATTTCATGATCA
>JANOLC010000568.1:0-2585 GCA_031419575.1 Burkholderiales bacterium
GCAATGACCTGGCCGTTCACCATCACGGTCAGGTGGTCGGCCAGCGCAAACACCGCATCCATGTCGTGCTCCACCAGCAGCATGGCGTGATCCTTTTTGACCCGCAACAGCAGGCTCACCATGGCCTCGGCCTCGGCCACACCCATGCCGGCCAGGGGTTCGTCCAGCATCAGCACCTGCGGCTCGGTGGCCAGCGTCATGGCGATCTCCAACTGGCGCTGCTCACCGTGGCTGATCGTGCCTGCAATGGCATTGCGTTTGTTTTGCAAGCCGGAAAGCTCGATAGTCCTCGTCGCACGGTCATTGATAGCTATTGATTTAATAGCGAAATTGCGTGTGTCGGACAACCAGGACAGTGGTGACCAGGGGGCTTGCCCGGCGCGGGACTGCGAGGCCAGACGCACGTTTTCCCACACAGTGAAGGGCAAGAAGATATTGGTCTTCTGGTAGCTGCGGCCCAGGCCTGCCAGCGACATTTGCTCAGGAGTCCAGCCGGTCACGTCCTTGCCGCCCAGCGTGATCTGCCCGCTGGTGGGGGCAATGTCGCCACTGAGCAGGTTGGTCAGTGTCGATTTGCCCGCGCCGTTGGGGCCAATGACCGCGTGGATGCGACCACGGCGCAAATCCAGCGACACATCGTTCACTGCGGCCAACCCACCGAAGCGTTTGGTCAGGCCCTTGGCTGACAGCAGGATGTCACTCATGGGGGGCAGCCTCTGATTTTTTGGAGAACCGCTCGACCAGCCCCAGCAAACCGCGCGGCGCAAATACCACCACCAGTACGATGAAACTGCCCATCCAGAGTTGCCAGTGTTTGCCCAGGTGGACGCTGCCCAAAGTGGGTAAATCCTTGAACAGGTGCAACACATATTCAAACGCAAACGCCCCCACAATGGGCCCGGCAAAGTTACCCATGCCGCCCAAAATTACCATCATGATGGCGTGGGCGCTCATATGAAAACCCATCAGCTCAGGGTTCATATAGCCCGACTGCGCGCCCCACAAATAACCCGCCAGTCCGGCCAGCGAGCCTGCCAGTGTGAAGGCGGTGAGCTTGTAGCCAAAGGTACTAAAGCCCATGGCGCGCATGCGGTGTTCATTGACCCGAATGCCGGCCAGCGCACGGCCAAACGGGCTCCAAAGCAGGCGGCGCAGAAACGCATAGACCATCAACATCAAAATCAGCGTCACGTAGTAAAGCGTGGCCTTGTTGTCCAGGTCCCACCAGGCAAATGGCGTCCAGCCAAAGAGTGAGGCGTCAGGCTTGAAGTTGATGTAGAGGCCGTCCGAGCCACCCAGCACCTTGTTGTCGAAGAACAAGAAGAACACCATTTGCGCAAAGGCCATGGTGACCATGATGAAGTAGATGCCGTGAGTGCGCACCACCAGAAAGCCGATGACCAGCGCGGCCAGACCCGCGCCCAGCATCGCCGCGGGCAAAGTCCACCACAGGCTGACCGGAGCGCCTTGTGGTGTCAAAAATGCCAGAGCGTACCCCGCCAGGCCAAAGTAAGCCGCGTGGCCCAGGGAGACTAGACCGGTCACGCCCTGCAGCAAGTCCAGGCTCATGGCAAAAATGGCCAGAATCATCATGCGCGTGACCATCTGGGTGTAGAAATCAGTGCCGACGAAGGGGAAGGCGACCAGCGCGATCAGGCCCAGGCACAGCACCACCTGAATGCTGCGGGGCAAAATTTCCAGATTGGATTTCGCCGTGCTCATAGGACTTGAACCGTTCTCACTGAGCCTGTCGAAGTGCCGCATGCAAAGACGGCTTCGACAAGCTCAGCCCGAACGGTGGTGAAGTGTTTCATTGCTTGAAGAGCCCTTCAGGCTTCCACAACAGCACTGCGGCCATCAGCACATACACCAGCATGCCCGACACCGAGGGCAGCAACACCTTGCCAAAGGTGTCCACCAGGCCCACCAATAATGCGGCAATCAACGCACCGCGTACCGACCCAATACCACCAATCACCACCACCACAAAGCACATGATCAGTACGGAGGAGCCCATGTTGGGGTAGACGCTGGAAATGGGGGCTGCAATCATGCCCGCCACGGCGGCCAGGCCTACGCCGAGTGCAAAGACCACGGCGTGAATCAGCTTGATGTTGATGCCTAGCGCGCCCGCCATGTCGTGATTGAAGGCCCCGGCGCGAATCTTCATGCCCAACCGGGTTTTGGAGATCAGCAGATAAAGGCCAATCGCCAACGCAACACACACGCCCGACATGAACAGCCGGTAAACGGGGTAAGAGAGGGTGTCGGTGAGCGCAATGGACGCACTCAGAAATTGAGGCACCGCCACGCCGTGCACATCGTCACCCCACAACATCGAGCGCAGTTCTTCAAAAATGTAGATCAGGCCAAAGGTCAGCAGCACCTGGTCCAGATGGTCACGCTGGTAAAAGTGGCGAAACAGCAGCCATTCCAGTGCCAGACCAAACAGTACTGCCAGCACCACACCACCCAGAATCGCCAGCGTCAAACTGCCAAAGTAGCCACTGAGTGAATACGCTAGGTACGCGCCCAGCATGTAGAAACTGCCATGCGCCAGATTCACGACACCCATGATGCCGAAG
>JANOLC010000569.1:0-2799 GCA_031419575.1 Burkholderiales bacterium
GGGCTCTTTGTTAAGGTTTCGCGCTTGGCTTACTTTCGCGCCGGCGGCACATCGGTACAACTGCCATGCGCCACTTCCGCCGCCATGCCGATGCTCTCGCCGAGAGTCGGGTGCGGGTGGATCGTCTTGCCGATGTCGATGGCGTCAGCACCTATCTCAATCGCCAGCGCAATCTCGCCAATCATGTCGCCCGCGTGCGTGCCGACCATGCCGCCGCCCAGAATCTTGCCGTGGCCGTGGGCCTCATCGCTGTCATCAAACAGCAGCTTGGTGACGCCCTCATCGCGGCCATTGGCGATGGCGCGGCCTGATGCCGTCCAGGGAAACAGGCCCTTCTTGACCTTGATGCCTTGCGCCTTGGCCTGGTCTTCAGTGAGGCCAACCCAGGCCACTTCGGGGTCGGTATAGGCCACGCTGGGGATGACGCGGGCGTTGAAGGCTGCAGCGGCCAGTTCCTTGTTGCCTTGCAGTTCTCCGGCAATCACTTCCGCCGCCACGTGCGCCTCATGCACCGCCTTGTGCGCCAGCATGGGCTGGCCGACGATGTCACCAATGGCAAAGATGTGGGGCACGTTGGTGCGCATCTGGATGTCAACGTTGATAAAGCCACGGTCTGTGACGGCCACACCTGCTTTGTCGGCAGCGATTTTTTTGCCGTTGGGCGTGCGGCCCACGGCTTGCAAGACCAGGTCGTAAACCTGCGGTGCGGGGCAAGCTCCGCCCTCTTCCGCTGCGGCAAACGTGACTTCAATGCCTTCCGGCAAGGCGCGTGCGGAGACGGTCTTGGTCTTGAGCATGATGTTGTCGAAGCGCTTGGCGTTCATCTTCTGCCAGATCTTGACCAGATCGCGGTCAGCACCCTGCATGAGGCCGTCCAGCATTTCCACCACGTCCAGGCGCGCGCCCAACGTGCTGTAGACGGTGCCCATTTCCAAACCGATGATGCCGCCGCCCAAAATCAACATGCGCTTGGGAACTTCTTTCAACGCCAAAGCGCCAGTGCTGTCCACCACGCGCGGGTCATTGGGCATGAAGGGCAAACGCACGGCTTGACTGCCTGCCGCGATGATGGCTTTTTTGAACGCGATGGTTTGCGTTTTGCCAGTTTTCTCTTGCGATGTGCCGCTGGTTTCTTCCACAGTCACGTGGTTGGCACCGACGAAGGCGCCGTAGCCACGCACCACGGTCACCTTGCGCATCTTGGCCATGGCGGCCAGGCCACCGGTCAACTTGCCAATAACTTTTTCTTTGTGGCCGCGCAAGGTGTCTATGTTGACTTTGGGTGCGCCGAACTCAATGCCCAGAGCACCGAGGTGGCTGACTTCGTCCATGACCGCCGCCACATGCAACAGGGCTTTGCTGGGGATGCAACCGACGTTGAGGCACACGCCGCCAAGTTGGGCGTAGCGCTCGACCAGAATAACTTTGAGGCCCAAGTCCGCAGCCCTGAACGCGGCGCTGTAGCCGCCGGGGCCAGCGCCCAGCACCAGCAAATCACAGTCCAGATCGACCTGACCAGCAAATGTAGCGGCTGGCAGAGTGACTGGCACCGTGGCTGATGGCGCTACTGAATTAGTAGCTAACTGTGCAGACATGACGGGGACTTCAGCCTGTTTTGACTGTGAAACTGGCGCCTCAGCCGCTGCAGAGGCCACGGCGGCACCTTCGGCCTCCAGCATCAACACCAGCGAGCCTTCCTTGACCTTGTCGCCGACTTTGACCTTGAGTTCCTTCACCACACCGCCGTGGCTTGACGGGATCTCCATCGAGGCTTTGTCGCTCTCCACCGTGATCAGGCTTTGGTCGGGCTTGACGGTGTCGCCCGGTTTGACCATCAACTCGATGACCGTGACCTCAGCGAAATCACCAATGTCAGGCACTTTAATTTCCAGCATCGCCATGTTGTCTCTCCAAACTTGTTTTATTGCCAAACTTATTGATACGCTTACTGCTTCAGTTTGAGCGTGAATACTTCGATGGGGCCACCCGAGTTTTTGTCGAACTCGCAACCCGCTGTCAGACCGATGGTGGCGATTTCGCGTGCGGTTTTGGTCTTGTCCCACACGGCGTGCATGGCCCCCAGCGCAAAGCTGCGCCCGGAGCCAATGCCCCAGAACTCGTTGAACTCGAAAATTTCGCGGTAGCTGTACAGCCCGTAGATACCGGTGGCGTTGGCAATCACCACGCTGAACTGGCTGGACTCGTACGGGTCGTTGTCGTCTTCCTTGGTTTGCAGAAAGAACGTTTCCTTCAGCAACGGGTGCAGGCGGGTGAAGGTGTCAAACACCTCGTCCTTGCTGCCCAGCAGCATCTGGTCTTTGGGCAGCGCCACCATGGCTTTGCGCAACACGGGGAAATGCGCCACCGTGCCCGCAATGCCCACATACGTGGGGCCACTGGGGGTGTCCACCTTGAACAGCTTGCTGTTGGCCTCAAACCGGTTGGACAAGCGCGTGTCGCCAAACGTCACCAGCGTGTCAGCGGCGATGGCCACTTGCCCACCCTTTTTAACTACAACGACTGTCGTCATTCAGCGCTTCCTGCGATGGTCACAGCAAGACACGGCGGAAGTCACCCAGGATTTGACCCAGGTAGACATTGAACCGGGCCGCCGCCGCGCCGTCGATCACGCGGTGATCCCACGTCAACGAGAGCGGCAGCATCAGGCGCGGCTGGAATGCCTTGCCATCCCACACCGGCTCCATGCTGCTCTTGCAAACACCCAGAATCGCCACCTCAGGCGCATTGATGATGGGCGTGAAGTAACGCCCACCAATGCCGCCCAAGCTGGAAATGTTA
>JANOLC010000570.1:0-6422 GCA_031419575.1 Burkholderiales bacterium
GCAAGAGTGCCAGGACGACCTGATGCGCCACGCCGAGGCGGCAGGCATTCCGCGTGACACACCCTGGAACAAGCTCACGCCTGAACACCAGTATTGGGTGGTCAACGGCTCACCCAACTGGAACGGCAAGTGGAACCAGCACTGGTTTGGTATCAAGCGGTTCTTTGAATACCTGGAAACCAAGTCCTACAAGATGCACATTCGCGTGTTGCTGTCCAAGTACCGCAGTTACACGTCGTGTGGTAGTTGCGGGGGCGCACGCCTCAAGCTTGAGAGCCTGCAATGGCGCATTGGCAGCAAGGCCGATGCGGATGCTGTGCTAAACCCCGTCAAACGCTTTTTGCCCAAAGGCGTGAAGTGGACTCGCGATCAACTCGAAGCCTTGCCCGGCTTGTGTCTGCATGATTTGATGCAGCTGCCGATGGATCGGTTGCGGCGGTTCTTCGATCGTCTATCCGTTCGCACTGAGCTCGTCGAAGGGGAGGCTTCGACAAGCTCAGCCCGAACGGGTACTGAGCAAGCCCTGAAGTTACTCCATGAAGAAATCACCACCCGCCTCAAATACCTGTGCGACGTGGGCATTGGTTACCTCACCTTGGACCGGCAAAGCCGCACCCTGAGCGGGGGGGAGGTGCAGCGCATCAACCTCACCACCGCTTTAGGCACCTCGCTGGTCAACACGCTGTTTGTGCTGGACGAGCCCAGTATCGGCCTGCACCCGCGCGACATGCACCGCATCATCCTGGCCATGCAGCGGCTGCGTGATGCGGGCAATACGCTGGTGGTGGTGGAGCACGACCCTGCCGTGATGCTGGCGGCAGACCGCATGATTGACATGGGCCCTGGCCCCGGTGAGCGCGGCGGGCAAATTGTGTTTGATGGCAGCACGCAAGACCTGCGCAGTGCCAACACACTGACGGGCGCCTATTTGGGGGGGCGCAAGCAGGTCGGCATGGGTTTCAAACGGCTGGTGGCCGACAACACGCCGCACCTCATTTTGGAGCGCGCGACCGAGCACAACCTGAAAAACGTCACGGTGGAATTCCCGCTGCAGCGCCTGGTGTGTGTCACCGGGGTAAGCGGATCGGGCAAGTCCACGCTCATTCAAGACGTGTTGGCCCCGGCCTTGCTGCGCCACTTTGGCAAAGCCACCGAATCGCCCGGCTCCTTCGAGCGCTTGCTGGGTGCCGAGCAGTTGAGCGAAGTGGTGTTTGTGGACCAGTCCCCCATCGGCAAAACCGCCCGCTCCAACCCCGCGAGCTACGTGGGCGCATGGGATTCCATCCGCGAGATATTTGCCAACGCCCACCTGTCGCGTCAGCGGGGCTACACCCCAACCAAGTTCAGTTTCAACAGCGGTGACGGCCGGTGTGCAACCTGTGGTGGCTCAGGCTTTGAGCACGTGGAGATGCAATTTTTGAGTGACGTCTACCTGCGTTGCCCGGACTGCGATGGCAAGCGTTACCGCCCCGAGATTTTGGAGGTGACGGTGGAGCGCCGCTCGACCGGGGATGCGCGCATGGTGTTGCTCAATGTGGCGGATGTATTGAACCTCACGGTGAGTGAAGCGGCATTGGTTTTCGAAGGTGACCGTGACGTGATCCGTGCCCTGCAACCCATCATCGATGTGGGCCTCGAGTACGTGAAACTCGGGCAACCCGTGCCCACGCTGTCGGGCGGCGAAGCGCAGCGCCTGAAGCTGGCCGGTTACCTGGCCGAGGCTGCCAAAAACGCCACTGCCAGCAAACAAAGTGTGGCGCGGCGCGGCACCCTCTTTATGTTTGATGAGCCCACCACCGGCCTGCATTTTGACGACATCGCCAAGCTGATGCGGGCCATGCGCAAGTTGCTCGATGCGGGTCATTCGTTGATTGTGATTGAGCACAACCTGGATGTGATTCGCGCTAGCGACTGGCTCATCGACCTCGGCCCCGAAGGCGGTGATGCCGGTGGTGAAGTGGTCGCCGTAGGCACCCCTGATGACGTCAAACAACACCTGAGTTCCCACACCGGCAAAGCCCTGCGGGATTACGACTGTTCGCTGGGAGTTGGTTCCGTCGTCGCACAAGAGCCAAGAGTAAATTGGGGTCAGATCCCAATTAAAGTTGACTCAGCCCTGATCAAAAACTATCCGAACCAATTGGGCTCTGACCCCGATTCAGGCTCTGACCCCAATTTTTTCGCCGCCGCTGAGTCACAAAACTGCATCCAGATCGTCAACGCCAAAGAACACAATCTCAAATCTCTGAGCGTCAACATCCCGCGCGGCAAGTTCACTGTCATCACCGGGGTCAGCGGCTCCGGCAAATCCACCCTGGCCTTTGACATCCTTTTCAACGAGGGTCAGCGCCGTTACCTCGAATCGCTGAACGCTTATGCCCGCAGCATTGTGCAGCCCGCAGGCCGCCCCGAAGTCGATGCGGTTTACGGCATTCCGCCCACGGTGGCCATTGAGCAGCGCCTGTCCCGTGGCGGGCGCAAAAGCACAGTGGGCACCACCACCGAAGTCTGGCATTTCCTGCGCCTGCTGTACGTCAAGCTCGGCACTCAACACTGCATTCACGACGGCACCG
The DNA here is from genome assembly GCA_031419575.1 of Burkholderiales bacterium. Taxonomy (GTDB): domain Bacteria; phylum Pseudomonadota; class Gammaproteobacteria; order Burkholderiales; family Burkholderiaceae_C; genus JANYCG01. The sequence goes on from JANOLC010000570.1 coordinate 2,574, forward strand.
CCGTCGCGCCGCAAACGCCCGACAGCATTGCCGCGCAGTTGCTGAAAAACTTCCGTGGCCAGCACATCGGTTTGCTTAGCCCCCTGGTGATGAACCGCAAAGGCGTCTACACCGAGCTGGCCGACTGGGCGCGCCCGCGTGGGTTCACGCACCTGCGGGTCGATGGCAACTTCTTGCCGACCCAAACCTTTCCACGAATCGACCGCTTCAAGGAACACACCATCGAGTTGCCGGTGATGAGCCTTGATGTCTTGCCTGAGAAAGAAAGTCTCTTGCGCGAAGCGCTGGCTCAGGCCCTGACCCACGGCAAAGGCGTGGTTCACGTGCTCAGCAACTTGACCGGTTTGCGCGCCGCCATGCTGGCGGGCACCCCCACTGACCAAATCGGCAAGCTCGACGTCTTCAGCACCAAGCGCGCCTGCCCGGTGTGCAGCACCAGCTACGCCGAGCTGGACCCACGCCTGTTCAGCTACAACAGCAAGCACGGTTGGTGCCAGGATTGCGTGGGCACCGGTGTCAAGCTCACCAAAGAACAGCGCAAGGTGTTTGATGACTCCGTGCGTGACGACGACAACAAAGGCCGCGAGCAAACCTTTGCCGAGCCCGAAGCCGAAGACGTTACCGACGCGGCTTGCCCCACCTGCCAGGGCACGCGCCTGAATGCCGTGGCACGGGCCGTGAGGTTTGCCAAAGTGGGCATCACCGACATTGCCCGCCTGAGTGTCACCGACATCCGCCAATGGGTAGCCACGTTGCAGCTGGATGGCGGTATGACGCAGCGCGAAACCGACATCGCCCGCGACCTGGTGCCCGAGATCAAAAGCCGCCTGTTGTTCCTCGAAGAAGTAGGCCTGGGCTACCTCACGCTGGACCGTGGTGCGCCCACCCTGAGCGGCGGCGAGGCCCAGCGCATTCGCCTGGCCGCGCAGTTGGGCAGCAACCTGCAAGGCGTGTGCTACGTGCTGGACGAGCCCACCATCGGCCTGCACGCGCGCGACAACAAAATCCTGCTCGGGGCCTTGCAATCCTTAAGCGATAAAGGCAACACGCTGGTGGTGGTGGAGCACGACGAAGACACCATTCGCCACGCCGAACACATCATCGATATCGGACCCAGCGCCGGTAAACGCGGCGGTCAGCTAGTGGCACAGGGCCTGGTGTCAGACATCCAGAATGCCCCCGATTCCCAAACCGGCCGCTACCTCCTGCACGCCATGAAACACCCCGTGCAAGCCCGGCGCATCGTTTCTGGCGAGGCGTCTCAGCACTGGCTCACCGTCAAAGCCGCCACCCTGCACAATCTCCAATCCGTCACCGCAGAGGTCCCCCTGCAGCGCCTGGTCGCCATCACGGGCGTCAGCGGCTCCGGCAAATCCACCCTCGCCCGCGACGTGTTGCTGGCCAACGTGCATGTCGCCGTCCAGAAGCGCAGCACCAAAGCCGGACGCGATGCCCTGGCCGCGGGTGAACAAATCAGCTGGACGGGTTGCGCGCAAGTCTCCGGCTTCGAGCCCATCGACCGTGTGCTCGAAGTCGATCAAACCCCCATCGGCAAAACCCCCCGCAGTTGCCCCGCCACCTACATCGGCTTCTGGGACATCATCCGCAAGCTCTTCGCCGACACGCTGGAGGCCAAAGCCCGGGGCTATGCCGCCAACCGCTTCAGCTTCAACACCGGCGAAGGCCGCTGCCCCAGCTGCGAAGGCCAAGGCATTCGCACCATCGCCATGAGCTTTCTTCCCGACGTGAAAGTGCTGTGCGAAACCTGTCGGGGTGCGCGTTTTAACCCCGAGACGCTCGCCGTCACCTGGCGGGGTAAAAACATTGGTGACGTGCTTCAGATGGAAGTCGATGAAGCGGTGGACTTCTTCAAAGCCATGCCCAACATCGGCCACCCGGTGCAACTGCTCAAAGACGTGGGTCTGGGCTACCTCACGCTGGGCCAGCCGTCTCCTACCCTGAGTGGTGGCGAGGCGCAGCGCATCAAGCTGGTCACGGAACTCAGCAAAGTGCGCGACGACATCACCCGGCGCGGCCAGAAGCCACCGCACACGTTGTATGTGCTGGACGAGCCCACCGTCGGACTGCACATGGCCGATGTGGAAAAGCTCATCAAGGTGCTGCACCGCCTGGTCGACGGTGGCCACAGCGTAGTGGTGATCGAGCACGATCTGGATGTGATTGCCGAAGCCGATTGGGTGATTGACCTCGGCCCCGATGGCGGCAACGCCGGTGGTCGCATCGTCGCTGCCACCACGCCGGAAGCCGTGGTCAAGTTGGGTACGCACACGGGCGTGGCGCTGGCTGGCGTGCTGGCGAGGTGATGGTGGCAGCTATAAAAATAATAGCTAACTATCAAACATTTACAGGGACCTCAGCCACTTTTATTCATGATCACCTTCTACAATCCCCTCCACACCCTGCACCAAGGCAAGTTTGAGATGTTCCGAGGCCAACTCGTGCCGTGTTTTGAAGTGCCCGCCCGTGCCGACTATGTTCTGGCGGAGATCCATCGCCGCCAACTGGGCGAGGTGCGCACCCCCAACCGTATCAACGCCCCCGCGCTGACCACCATCCACAGCCAACGCTACCTTGATTTTCTGGCAGGCGCGTGGGACGAGTGGGTGGCGCTGGACCCGGCCAATGCCGAGCGTGATGCGCTGCCCTCGGTGTGGCCTACCCGCACGTTCAGAACAGACGTGTTACCCGCCAATTTTTCAGCCCGGATGGGGTTGTTTTCCTACGATGCCGGGTCGCCGTTGACATCTGGCACGTGGGTTGCGGCCCGCTCGGGGGCGGACTGCGCGCTGGCTGCGGCAGATCACGTGTTGCTAGGCGCCCGCAGCGCGTTTGTGCTGTCGCGTCCACCGGGCCACCATGCCGGGGCAGACTTCTTTGGTGGCTATTGTTTTTTGAACAACGCGGCGATTGCAGCCCAGCATCTGCGCGACGGTGGGGTGAGCCGGGTGGCGCTGCTGGACATTGACTACCACCATGGCAACGGCACGCAGGCTTGTTTTTACGACCGGGCCGACGTGCAATTCACCAGCCTGCACGGCGACCCGCACACCGAATACCCGTTTTTTCTGGGCTACGCGGACGAGCGGGGCAGCGGGGCTGGCTTGGGCTTTAACCACAACCTGCCCCTTTCGCGCGGCACTGACTTTGCCACGTGGCGGGATGCACTCAAGCTGGCGCTGCAAGGCATTGCCAAGTTTGGCGCGCAGGCGCTGGTCGTGTCACTGGGGCTCGATACCTTTGAAGGTGACCCGATCTCCGGCTTCAAATTGCGCGCTGACGATTACTGGCAAGTGGGTGAGGACCTGGCCGCAGCGGGCCTGCCCACCGTGTTCGTGTTCGAGGGCGGTTACGCCGTGGCGGAGCTGGGGGTGAACGCCGTCAACGTGCTGGAAGGGTTTGCCCAACGCGTTGGGTGAAGTCGTGGCCCTGCAAAATAGCCCGTGCCACCTCGGCAAAACCCGCGCCACGCTCACCTGGCGTTACATAGCGCGGCAAATGTGACAGCTGCGCCTCAAACCGGCGGATATTGGCCACGCCCACGCTGTGGGGAAAGGCCTCACACATCAGTTGGTCGTTGGTGGAGTCGCCCACATACACCCAGCGATTGATTTCTGCCTTCAGGTCGCGTCCCAGCAGGGTTTTGACGATCCAACAGGCCCCAACCCATTTGTTGTGTGCACCAAACCAGCCGTTGATGTGGATGCTGCTGACTGTGGCCGTCATGCCCTCGCGCTGCATGATGGCCACCACCTGAGCGATTTGGGCAGTGGTTAAATGGGTGAATTCGCTGTGGTCAATGGCGATGTCGGTCTCGCGCCCGCCGGAATC
>JANOLC010000571.1:0-1658 GCA_031419575.1 Burkholderiales bacterium
GCCATGTCGGCCACCCACGCAATCAGGTTTGCGTTTTTTACAAAGCTGGGGGCGTTGATGGCCAAGCCTTGCATGACGGGTGAATTCATAGAGTTACTCCTAGTTTAAAAATCGTCTTTTCAAAAAAGGAAATGCTTTGAGAAAACGATTTGGCCGCTGGGTCGCTATGTCTTCTGGCCCGATCAACTCGGATTAACGAATCAAAGTGAACAGGCCGGGTGACGATTTTATGAACAGGGACGCGGGTTACATTCAAGTTACACCCAAAAGATATGCAAAAAAAACATAGGTTTATGCGAGATATTGAGAGAATTTCGATAAATTTTGGACAAAAAAAAGCCGCTGAAAATTCAACGACTGATGGGTGTCAGGCGGCGTGCGTAGCCGCAGGAAGTCGCGACGGCAGCTTTAAGCCATGGACACCGCAATAAATGCCAGCAAAAACATCAGCACACCGCCCACAAGGGGCAACACGATGGGCATCAACGGCACGATGGCCTCGGTGGCGTCAAGGTCAGCGGCGGGGTGAGCTTGGTGCGCTGGGGTATGGCTGGCAGGAGCGGACATGGCGTTCTTTCAAAAAATCGGATGTTGCAAGATTTTAACGACTCCAAGGATCAATGTCGCTATTGACATTGATCCTCAGCGTTCATACCGTTTGCGCTTCCAGCCCGGCTGCTTGCAGCGCCGCCAGCACCTCAGCAATGTGCGCGCGGTTGCGAGTCTGGATGACCAACTCAACCTCGACGTTTTGCGCCGACAGCGTGGTGAACGCCCGCTGGTGATGCACCTCGTCGATATTGGCTCCCGCTTGCGCCACCGTGGCGGTGATGGTGGCCAGCGAGCCCGGCACGTCACGGGCGCTGACCCGAATGCGGGCCAGCCGCCCGGCACGCACCATGCCGCGCTCGATGATGGCGGCCAATAGCAGTGGGTCTATGTTGCCACCACACAGCACCAGCCCGACGCGTTTGCCGGCAAAGCGCTCGGGGTATTTGAGCAACGCGGCCAAGCCCGCGGCGCCAGCGCCTTCAACCAGGGTTTTTTCCACCTCCAGCAACATCACAATGGCCTGCTCAATATCGCCCTCATCCACCAGCACGATGTCATCCACCAGGCGCTTGATGATGTCTTGCGGGAGCTTGCCGGGTGTGCCCACCGCAATGCCCTCGGCAATGCTGTTGTTGCCCTGCGGGTAGTGCGTGCCCTTGATGGCGTTGAACATGGCGGGGAAACGCGTGGTTTGTACACCCACAATTTCAAGGCCGGGCTGGATCGCTTTGGCGGCGGTGGCCATGCCGCTGATCAGCCCACCGCCGCCAATCGCAACGATCAAGGTGTCCAGGTCCGGCACGTCGTGCAACATCTCAAGCGCCACCGTGCCCTGGCCGGCCATGATGTCGGCATCGTCATAAGGGTGCACAAAGGTCAGGTTTTGTCCGGCAGCTAGTTGCAGCGCATGGGTTCGTGCCTCGTCCAGTGTGTCGCCGTGCAACACCACCTCGGCACCAAAGCTGCGGGTGCGCTCCACCTTGACGCCAGGCGTAAAACGCGGCATCACAATCACCGCCCGCATGCCCAGCCGCTGCGCGTGGTAGGCCACGCCCTGGGCGTGGTTGCCCGCGCTCATGGCGATCACGCCGATCACATCGTTAGTG
>JANOLC010000572.1:0-1690 GCA_031419575.1 Burkholderiales bacterium
GGTGATTCGGGTTGCCGTCGATGTAGCGCACTTAGGGGCCGTTGTCGCCCTCACGCAAAAGCACGCGGATGCCGCAGCGGCAGGCGCACATGTAGCAGGTGGTGCATTTGATTTCTGTGTCGCCCCTGGCTGTGGGCGACGCGAGCGGGTTATGCACGGGCTCGCTTGAGAGAAATTTGAACATCAGTACACCTCACATGTCCAGCGCACAATTCACGCAGATGGCCCGCAGATTGACGATCAGCATCTGCGGATCGATCCCCACCAAATAGCCCCGCCTGCCGCCGTTGATGAGGACTTTTGACAAACTCAAAATCGCTTCCTCAACATAAATTGGCATGGCTTTGCGCAGCCCAAATGGCGACGTGCCGCCGACCAGATAGCCGCTGTGCCGATTCGCCACCTCGGGCGCGCAAGGCTCCACCGATTTCACACCGATCTGACGCGCCAGGTTTTTGGTCGACACCTTGCGGTTGCCATGCATCAGCACCACCAGCGGTTTGGCCTGCTCGTCTTGCATGATCAGCGTTTTGACCACCGCAAACGGATCAAACCCCAGCACCTGCGCGCTGTGTTGCGCACCACCTTGCTCCAGGTACTCGTAAGGGTGCTCGGTGAAGGCGACCTTATGGGCGCGCAGCCATTGCGTTGCGGGAGTTTCGGAAATGTGATCCTTTTTGGACATGGCGCTCATGCAGGTGACGGTTGTACAACGTGCCCACGCTGCGAGCTTGAAAAATCATTGCGCGGGATCTCGAATCTCCCACCGCACTTGGTCGATTTCAGCCAGCAGTTGCGGTGACAGCGTGGTGCCCCACGCGTCCAGACACTCATCCAACTGTGCCACCGAGGTCACGCCAATGAGGGTGCTGGCCACGCGCCAGTTGGTGTAGCAAAAGGCCAGGGCCATCTGCGTGGGTGTGAGGCCATGCTCACGCGCCAGCGCGTTGTAGCGGCGCGCGGCAGTGAGCGACTCGGGGCGGCCCCAGCGCTGCTTGCGCACGGATTCAAAAACGGTGATTCGGGCACCCGCCGGAGCCAATGGCCCAGTCGTCCCCGACGCATCGTATTTGCCGGTGAGTAAGCCAAACCCGAGCGGTGAGTAACCCAGCAGCGACACGCCCAGCCTGCGCAGGGTTTCATCCAACCCGTTGTCCACAATCCGGTTGATCAGGGTGTAGGCGTTTTGAACGCTGGCAATGCGCGGCAACCCATGCTGCTCGGCCAGACGCACAAACTCGTGGACCCCGTAAGGCGTCTCGTTCGACAGGCCAATGGCGCGCACTTTGCCGGCTTTGACAAGGCCGGCCAGGGTCTCAAGCTGCTCGTGGATCGAGGTCGCGGGCGCGTCTTTGGCCGGGTCGAAGTACGACGCGCCAAAGTTGGGAACATAGCGCACCGGCCAATGGATTTGGTACAGGTCGATCACGTCGGTCTGCAGGCGCTTGAGCGAGCCTTCACACGAATCAACAATGTCTTTGGCGGTGACTTGCGTGCTGCCGTTGCGAATCCAGTCCATGCCGCGCGCAGGCCCCGCCAGTTTGGTGGCAAGCACCAGCTTTTGCCTTGCGCCCGGGCGCTTGGCGAACCAGTTGCCGATGATGGTCTCGGTGGCACCATAGGTGGCGGGGCCTGCGCGCGGCATGGACTGGATTCGCAACGGCAGCACGCAAGTCACCGCCAAAGACAT
>JANOLC010000573.1:0-3524 GCA_031419575.1 Burkholderiales bacterium
CTGCGCACCTATACCGACGCTGGTGTCGCCGGCCGTAGCTGGAACGACACCACGGCACTACTGGTAACGGACAAGGCGGGGTTCCAGACAGTTGGCGATTGGGCCAAAGGCGAGTTTCTGGCTGCGGGCAAGACGGCTGGCAAGGAATTTGGCTGCTTCCAGGGCTGGGGGCCCAAGGCACCCTACATGGTCAGTGGCGATGTCTTCGTACTTCCTAAAACCAGCAACAAGGATGCCATAGCGGCCCAACAACTATTGGCCAAGGTGATTACATCGCCAGCGACTCAAGTGGCGTTCAACATCAAAAAGGGCTCCATCCCCATTCGCCCTGATGTGGATGCCAGCGGCATGGACATTTGCGCCCAGGCTGGCGTGATTGCTTTGAAGGACCCGGCACGTGCCACACCTGACCCCAGCATGCTGATGGCACCGGATGTTTTCGGCAACGTGAGTGACGTTATCACCAAGCTCTGGAATACCGACATGAAAGTGGAAGACGCGCAAGGCCTGTTTGTGAAGGCCCTGGCCTCCAACTGAAGACGGCATCTGGCAGGCGCGCTCTGCCAGATGTCCCCAGGGCGGCGGGACTAGCGCCCCCGCCTTTGTCGCCGCTTTTCTATTCGCTCACGAGAACATCACATGAAGTACCAACGCAAGGGCCTCAAGACGGCCTGGTCGGCGCATTCTGCGCTGCTGCCCATGGGCCTGGTCGTTCTGATCGGCTATGTGGCATCCATCTTGTGGACGGTGCGCATTTCGTTCAGCACGTCCAAAATGCTACCCAAATCGGATTGGGCAGGCGTTACCCAATACGTGAAACTGTTCGGCAACGAGCGCTGGACCGGTGCACTGGTTCACATGGTTCAGTTCGGCGTTTTTTTCATCCTCAGTGCGCTGGTGTTGGGCTTTTTACTGGCCGTATTCATTGACCAAAAATTGCGGTTGGAGGGTGTCTTCAGAACCATTTACCTTTACTCCTACGCCATCTCATTTGTGGCCTGCGGTGTGGTCTGGCAATGGATGTTCAACCCGACTTTGGGTATACAACGCTCTTTGCAAAGCTGGGGCTGGGAGAGTGCCCGTTTTGACTGGATCGCTTCGCAAGAGATGGCGATTTACTGCGTCGTGATTGCCTTGCTCTGGCATTCGGCAGGCTTGGTCATGGCGATTTTGCTGGCGGGCCTGCGTGGGGTGGACGAAGAGCTGTGGAAAGCAGCCCGCATTGAAGGCGTGCCGCGCTGGCGCTATTACGTCAGCATTGTGTTGCCGCAATTGGGGGCGACAGTAAGCACAGCAGTCGTACTGCTGGCTATCTCCGTCGTCAAGGTGTACGACGCGGTTGTGGCCATGACCAATGGCGGCCCGGGCGACGCCACCGACGTGCCCTCCAAGTTCATCATGGACAACCTGTTTGAGCGCCAAAACATCGGACTGGCTTCAGCTGCCTCCACCTCCATGTTGATCACGGTGCTCATCATCATTGCACCGCTTATGTATGCGCGGTCGCGTTCAAAAACAGCAGCGAGCCATTGACAGGCACAACACATGAGCACAACTCTCGCCCCCACATTGGCCTCCGCCGCCTTGCATAGCCAAGCCACTGCGCATCGTGCGGAACGCCCGCGTCCGGCTTTCTTTTCACCTGCGCGGATGGGCATCTATTTTTTCCTGATCAGTGCTGCCCTGTTCTTCCTGTTGCCTCTTTATGTGATGGGCATCACGTCCATCAAACCCATGGATGAAATCCGGCAGGGCAACATTTTTGCGATGCCACTCGCCATTACCTTTGAGCCCTGGGCGCAGGCCTGGTCGTCAGCTTGCACAGGTCTGGAATGCAAGGGAATTGCGGTGGGGTTCTGGAATTCGATGGAAATTCTGGTGCCCTCGCTCCTCCTGTCGGTCTTCATGGGCTCGCTCAACGGCTACGCGTTGTCGTTCTGGAAAGTGAAATGGGCTAACTGGCTTTTCGGCCTCCTGATGCTCGGTGCCTTTATCCCCTACCCGGTGATGATTTACCCGCTGGTGCGCATGTTCGCGTCTATCAATATGTTTCAGTCCATTCCCAACATCGTGCTGATTCATACGATTTTTGGCATGCCCATCATGACGCTGCTGTTTCGCAACTATTACGCGGGCTTGCCGGTCGAGTTGTTCAAGGCGGCGCGGATTGATGGTGGTGGTTTCTGGCGGATTTACTTCCAGCTGATGGTGCCTATGTCGCTGCCCATCTTTGTGGTGGCCACCATCATGCAAACCACAGGCATCTGGAATGACTTCATTTTGGGCCTGATTTTTGCCGGACGCGACAACTTCCCCATCACGGTGCAGCTCAACAACATCATCAACTCCACACAGGGCGAGAAGGTCTACAACGTCAACATGGCGGCCACACTGCTGACGTCCATGGTGCCTCTGGTGGTGTATTTCGTATCTGGTCGCTGGTTTGTGCGCGGCATCGCCGCTGGCGCGGTTAAAGGGTAATCAAGCATGTCAAACGTATCCATTAAAGACCTCGAAATTGTTTTCGGGAAAACACCCGTCATTAAAGACCTCAACCTTGACATCAAAGCCGGTGAATTTGTGGTTCTTCTGGGGCCATCGGGCTGCGGCAAGTCCACGCTGTTGCACAGCATCGCAGGGCTCATTGATGTCAACGATGGCCAGGTCGAGATTGCGGGCAAAGATGTCACTTGGGCTGACCCCAAAGACCGAGGCATCGGGATGGTGTTTCAAAGCTACGCGCTGTACCCCACAATGACCGTGGAGCGTAATCTCTCGTTTGGTCTGCGCATCAGCGGCATGCCAAAAGCCGAGATCACCAAGCGTGTGAACAACGTGGCGCGCATGTTGCAACTGACGGAGCTGTTGCAACGCAAACCGGCCCAGCTCTCTGGTGGCCAGCGCCAACGCGTAGCCATTGGCCGAGCCTTGGTGCGTGAAGCCAAAGTGTTTCTGCTGGACGAGCCCCTGTCCAACCTGGATGCCAAGCTGAGGGCCGAGTTGCGCCGTGAGCTCAAGCAGCTGCACTACGACCTGGGCGCGACCATGATCTATGTGACCCATGACCAGATCGAGGCCATGACGTTGGCCACGCGCCTGGCCGTCATGCGGGCCGGAAAAATCCAGCAGCTTGACGCGCCGGATGTCGTTTATGCCAAGCCAGCCAACATGTTTGTGGCGGGCTTTCTAGGCTCCCCGAGCATGAACTTTTTGCGTGGATACCTCAAAAAATCGGGTGACCGGGTGCAGTTTGAATCTGCTGTGTTCCAGGCCGATGTAAGCCATTACACCTTTGCGCAGTCGCCCACCGACAACCAGCCAGCCGTGCTGGGCATTCGTCCCGAGCATCTCCGCATTGTGGCCCCCGACGCGCCCCGCAACGCGCAAGCAACCCTGGGGCTGATTGAGCCAATGGGGGCTTACAAGATCGCCTGGCTGGATGCTTCGGGGACACCTCTGGCGTTGCAGGTCGAGCCCACCACTGCGTTGGTCACCGGCACATCGACCCACCTGGCGATGGACCC
>JANOLC010000574.1:0-6641 GCA_031419575.1 Burkholderiales bacterium
AGTCTGGAGAATTGTGTAGAAAGCATCGTTGACGATTTCCCCAGGAATGATGTTTGAAAGCATATTGGGTCCTGAAATATTTAGGTGCTCAGCATTGCTGCGACTGACAGTCTTCTGGGTTGTCGCCAACGAGGCATCTGCTACATCAGCTGCCATTTTTTGCCATGAAAATTGGGTTGCACGCTGTAGACCTTTAGATATCAATAAGGCTCGCATCATGGGACCTTGCACTTGATACAGTGCATCAATCATGGCCGGCACATCACTGGGTCCCACGTAAATCACGGCATCACCTGCCACCACGGGGACGGACCCCGCAGGACACGTGATGACGGGGCAACCCCATGCCATGGCTTCGGTGATGGGCATGCCGAAGCCTTCATAGGTCGAGGGGTAGGCCAAGGCAATGGCACCGGCATAAGCACATTGCAGCTCGTCGTCGCCCAATTCCAGCATATGAACGGCCCCTTCCCCCACATGAACAGCAAACTCAGGTTCAAGTGTCGACCATGGACCGGTACAAACAATTGCGTAATTACTTCGCTGCTCGCCCAATTCAGCAAAGGCTCTAAAAAAAAGATCCGCATTTTTGTAGGTGCCTCGACTACCCACCAACAAAAAATAAGGCCTATCTATACCGTGGCGGGCTCTAAACGCTACGACTAGATGAGGTGGCGGTTCGGAAAAGTCGACGCCACAGTGTGCAATGGTTACTTGCTGTGGCCGGATGCTTGGGAAGAGTCGACACAAGTCATCCGCCGTATTTTGAGATATTGCAATGAAACTGGCTGCATGCCGTATTGCCTCGTGTTTCTGATACCAAATTGTCTGGCTGGATACATCCCAATTCAGCACCTCGGGAATCATGTCATACGCCATGAAGATGGAGGGGGTGGTAACGGGAATGGTGTAGTAGCTGGAAACAAAAACGTCAGCGGCCTCCTCATCACACACCGCTTGAAGCATTGCCCTGTCGTCCTGCGACGCGGCATAGTTGTGGGTTGGAACGACACGATAGGCTAGGCCGTCGATTCTTGGAGCCGTTTTATTTCGATCCAGAACTAGAACATTGGCAGCAAAGCCACTTCGGACCCACTCATTAAAAATTGAAATCCATACACGCGCAATGCCTGATCGGTTGTATTGAAAAAATACGGCATCAACGAGAATTTTTTTAGACTGGTTTCTCATTGCATTTTTAAAAGTTGCGAAGAATTCATCTTGTTCAGACTGCTTTTTCGACGTCTGCAACAACGTATCGATTCCACAATTTCACATCTGGCTCAGACCCATCAAGCAGCCACTGGCACAGCAAGCTACTGTGGAGCCGTTCAAATAGATATCCGGAAACCCTGCGCTGATAACCAGAGCGCTGCACGTGGTAATGCGGGTAATAGCAGTCCCAAACTTTTCTCAAAACAGCCATGATTTTCACAAATAGTTCAGCTTGAATAAAGCAAACAGCTGGTGATGGAATCACTCCCCGCAAGGTAACGAACGACTTGATATCGGCCGGGTCCAACACACCGCTGTCCGCACAGGCGGCAGCAAACATAACCAAGTCCTCAATGACATGCACACGCGCATAGTTTGCGGAAACACTTTCACCAAAATCGTAAATCGAACCAACTGCAAGCCGTGTGGTGAAGGTGTCCAATTCTGACGATGAGGGGAAAATTCCTGGCACAGTTTCAGCAGTTAGAACACGGATCCAGGGCGACACGGATTCTGCCCCTCCGTAGGTCGGTGAAATAAACTTTCTGTATTGAAATAGAAACAAATCATCGGCAACGATGTCACCTGATGACAGCTGCTCATGCAATCCAAATAACTGTGAATACTCTGCCAAACTGCCGCCATCAACTGACGGGCCAAAGCGCCCATCGTCAATGACCAGCTCATTTGCAATCCCCAACGGAGACGGGCACAGCATTTCAAACGGCACTTGTGGTTCAAACAGCGGTAGCGTGTGACCCACGCAGTAGGACTTCAACCGACGCATCATGGCTCCCTCACCGCCTCGTCCAAGCCTTTTGTTAGCGGCCAGGCAAGGTAAGACATGACGGTGCGCTTCCCTACAACGATCTCGGCTGTCACTGTCATACCGGGCAGCAGACGCGAGGTTTCAATCATATTTTTCAAGGTGATTTTGTCCAGCGTCATGTGACTCACGTAATAAGCGTCGGCACCTGACTTGGTTGAAGCGTCACGCCGGAATGCGTCTTCACTCATCGTACGAACTCGTGCATCCAGTGTGCCGTGTCGTTGAAATGGAAACGCGTCAAGCTTCAAGTGAACCTTGTCACCAAGTTTGATGTAGCCCACGTCCACAGAGTCGATGCGGACCTCGGCTTCCAAGGTCACGTTCAAAGGAACCAAAGTGAAAAATGTTTCTGCTTCTTTAATGATGGACCCGGGAGATAACTTTGCGATTTCAAGTACCACCGCATCAATGGGCGACGACAAGGTAACGAGGCGCCGACGCTTGTCGGCCTTCTGAAGTAGCTCTTTCACGGAGTCTCTCTCTCGAGTAAGAATCAGCATGTCTTCCATTGTTTTTTGTCGCCAACCTTTCTCAAAAGCCATTTTTTCGGCATCAAAAGCACCCAACTCCCGCTTGATCTCATGCTCACGGCTGCGGGCCAACTCCAAGTCGCGCTCTACTTCTTTGCTGCGCTGCTGTGCTTCCATGAGTTGAAGCGGTGCACCAAATTTTTGGGCGACCATCTTTTCCTGCATAGTCTCAATCTCCTTCAGCGACCTTAGTCGAGAGGCAATGAGCTGCTGGTCTTGCCGATTGGTGGCCAACGCTGCCCGCAGTTTGCCCGCCGTTTCAGCCAACTTCATCTGTTGCGCTTTGTAGTTGGCCTTTCGTTCCATGGCCAAACTGGCTTGCAATTTGCCGTCTGCATTTTGCGTAGCACCACCCTGCCCGCTTTCACCGACAAGCTCTCTCTCCAAGCCCTGCACCTGGGTTTCAAGACTGCTCAGTCGAGCCTGCAACTGCGTCTCATCAGCTTGCACAAAGGTCGCATCAAGTGAAGCCAGCTGGTCGCCCTTCTTCACAATTTGGCCCACGCGGACGTCAACAGTTTGAACAATCGATGTTTCTAGCGGTTGAACGACCACATTCGGTAGTGGGTTTACCAAGCGCCCTTGAGCAACCACGACTTGGTCAAGCTGCGACACGCTGGCCCACACAGTGAATGCGATCAGCGCTAGCACCATTGCCTGCAATGTCAACTGCGCGAACCGCGGAACCGGGCTGCGCTCGATCTCGTCGGCGTCGGGCAGGTATTCGACAACGGTTTTTCCTTTCGGGGTTTTGCCCTTTTTGGATCGGAACCATTGCCTTAAAGATGGCTTGTTTGTTGGTTCCATAGCTGTTGATAGGTTTCGCACCGGGTGAGCAATTCTTTGTGTGGCCCGCTGTCGACCAAACGGCCGTGCTGCATCACCAAAATGGCATGCGCGTTGACCAGTGTGGAAAGCCGGTGGGAGATCATGATGACGGTTCTGCCAACGGCAATCTTGGACAGGTTCCGTATAAAAATAGCTTCGCTTTCGGGGTCAAGCGCACTGGCGGCTTCGTCCAGTACAAGAATTCTCGGCTTTGACAGCAATGAACGAGCAATCGAGAGCCGTTGCTTTTGTCCCCCAGAAAGATTCGATGCATTTTCTTCAAGCAAGGTGTTGTAACCTTGAGGAAGGCGTTCAATAAATTCAGCGGCCCCGGCAGCTTCTGCAGCGGCCACAATTTCCTCAAACGTAGACTCAGGCTTTGCCGCGGCGATATTGTCTCGAACCGAGCCCCGAAACAGAAAGTTTTCCTGCAACACAACACCAATTTGACGGCGCAGGTGGGCGAGTTCAATTTCACGGGCATCGGTGCGGTCAAACCGGACAATGCCTTCTTGCACGCTGTAAAGACCTTGAATCAACTTGGTCAAAGTTGTTTTGCCAGACCCACTCCGACCGACAATTCCAACTACAGCACCAGCTGGTATGGTGAACGTGGCGCGGTCAAGTGCAGCCACGCTGGAACCAGGGTACCTGAAGGTCACTTCGTCAAAAGATATTTCGCCCGCAAGCGCGGGACGTAAGCCTCCCGCGCTTGCGCGTCCTTCTGACGGCCGATTCATGACCTCACCCAACATCCTTACAGACAACGCGGTTTCCTGATACTCATTCACCAAGGCAACAATTGCGATCAGTGGGGCAACCACTCGCCCGGCAATCATCTGAAAACCAATAAGCGCGCCCACCGTCAAAGTTTGATCGAAGACCTCCTGTGCACCCAAAATGATGATGACAACAGGGAGTAATTTGCCTAAAAAGTCGGTAATTGCGTTGCCAGTGATGGAGATTTTTCCAACCCGAAAATGCATGTTGATGGATTGGGCAGATCGCTGGTCCCAAAGCCTGCGCTGCGTTGGCTCAATAGCCAGCGCCTTGACCGTTCGCATGCCGTGGATGGTTTCTACCATCATCGACTGACGCTCACCTTCGGCCTGATACAGGTCGTTAAGTCGTCGCTGAAACGTGGGCACCATCGCAGCCACTATGCAACCAATCAAGAAAGTAAACACAAGCGTCACCAAAGCCAGCTTGACTGAGTAGGTGAACAGGATTGGCAAAAAGATCAGCAAAGACGTCGCGTCGAGCACGGTAAAGAACATTCGGCCTGTCAAAAAGGCTCTGATTTTCTCTACCTGCTGCATGTGGCGGGTGATGACGCCAGCCGTTGTTGTCTCAAAATAGTCGATCGGCAACGACAGCAAATGTGCAAATGTGCGACGAGTCAACCGCATATCGATTTTGTTGGTGGCGGACAGCGTCAAAATTTGACGCAAAAACCCAAATAGAGAATCAAATATCAACGCGATCACAATGCCGACGCCCAGCACCCATAGCGTTGCAATGCTTTGATGCACCAACACTTTGTCAATAACCAACTGAAAAAATATGGGCGATGCCAATGCCAGCAAGTGCATGGCCAACGCCGCGATTGCAATGTCTCTAAGGGCGGCCTTTTGCTTGAGTATTTCCGGAATGAACCAACGAAGTCCAAATGGTTGATTTTGTTCTGGCAACGAGAACAGACGCTTCATCATGAAGACGTCACCCTGCCAGAGACCGCAGAATTTTGTCCGCTCGATTAGCAAGACCTCTGTCGGGTTATCCGCCATCGGGTTGAGTATGGCGACTTGGCTGATTCCGTTGATCTTGGTGCCCATCACAATGACGCAATTGCCGTCAGTCATTCGAGCGATCAAGGGAAACACACCGCCTTGCGCCATTAATCCATCCCAAGAAAGCGTGTCAAACTTTGCTTTCAAACCGATGTCTGTGGCGATGCGCAGCACCATGGCGGTGGTTGGTTCCTCGGAAACCAACGCATAGTCCTCAATCAACCGCTCCGGATTAACCGGCAGGCGATGGTGTTGAGCAAGTGCAGCAATGCACTGAATGGTTGAATGCGGAAATCTTTCTGCCATGGTTGAACATCCCGGTAAGGGAGTCAATATTTCAACATGGCGAGATTTGAGTCAGTCCGCAGAAATAGGCGTCAATTGCATCTCAGTTCCCACGGTCAAATAAGAAGTCAAAAAGGGACGGTGAGTCGTAACTCATCGTCCCTCTTGCGAAGCTCCAAATCGCTCATCTGCCAAGACGAGCAAGCACCTATCGTTCTAACCAGCCAGGAAGCCTTTGGTTGCCGCATCTTGAGCGCCAGGCAGATTCAGAGATTTAGTCGATGCCAACAGCGTAGACGGAGCTCCCACCATATTCCCGTTGGAGTCGAACTGCTTCATTACATCCGCCATGTTGGCGACTGCAAGCGATTGAGTCGCTACTTTCGGCACGCCGTTCGCGCCCGCCTCTTGCCCAGGTGCCGAGTACATACCGCCAGAACCAACGGATTCATCAAATGTTCCGATAGCCCTCGCCAAACCGCTAACCACAGTTCGCAGATCAGAAGGTGGCAGCTCTAGGACAACCGACTGAGTGACTGGCACCGGCACAGTTGCGGATACCAGGTTGATCTCATCCGGCACGCTATGGATCGCGCCAGTGTCGATTGCAATGCTACTGTTGATCGCCGCTATCGCCTCATCAACAGCGATCGAATCAACCGTTGCATTGGTATGGTATTTGTCCGCCACAAACCAGACATCGGCCGCCGCATGGCTGGCACCGTCGGTGGTCTCATAGGTGGAGACGAGTCCTACGAGATTTCCGTTGTCTTTGCTTAGCTCAACCGACGCTACAGTGCTAATTTTTGCAATGCCTAAGGATGCGAGCGACTTAAGTTCACCCGTACTGCTGACACCGTCCGAGTTTGCATCCACCCAAACCTGCAGGTCGGCAAATGCAGCATCATCACTGCTGATGAAGCCATCGCCATTGGAGTCCAACTCTCTCAGCGCAGCGTATCCATCGTTGGCTTTGGTGCCATCGGCAAGCCTGGTTGATGAGCCAAATAACTCAGATCCATCACCAATGGATCCATCATGATTTCGATCACGTTGAGCCATTTCCCGTTGATGACGTTGTTCTGGTAGACAATGTCCTCGACAATCAGTTCGGAATAGCATGACCCGCTGTCGGCAATATGACGGCCCGGAGTGGTCCGGATT
>JANOLC010000575.1:0-5020 GCA_031419575.1 Burkholderiales bacterium
GCGCGTGATAGAGGTGTACTTGGGAAGATAGCTGACTGACCCGTTCGCACTGAGCTTGTCGAAGTGTGTTCCGGGTCTTCGACAAGCTCAGACCGAACGGAATCGCATATGCTCCAAGTTAAAAACGTCAACCAGTATTACGGCGGCTCCCACATCCTGCGTGATGTGAGCATTCAGTCATCACCTGGCAAGGTCACGGTGGTGCTGGGTCGCAACGGTGTGGGCAAAACCACGCTGCTGAAAAGCCTGATGGGCCTGATTCCCATCAAGACCGGTACGATTGAATTCAACGGCAAGGCCATCCACGCCGACACACCGTATCAGCGGGCGCGCGCAGGTATCGGCTTTGTGCCCCAGGGACGCGAGATTTTTGCGCGCCTGACCGTCGAAGAAAACCTGCGCATGGGCCTGGCGTACAAGAGCGCCGGCACACCCATTCCAGCCGAGTTGTACGAGCTGTTTCCGGTGCTCAAGCAAATGCTGAACCGCCGGGGCGGTGACTTGTCGGGCGGGCAGCAGCAGCAACTGGCGATTGCCCGTGCGCTGGCGGTTGGCCCCAAGTTGCTGATTCTGGATGAGCCCACCGAGGGCATTCAGCCCAGCATCATCAAAGACATTGGTCGAGTGATTCGCATGCTGGCCGACCGGGGAGACATGGCGATATTGCTGGTGGAGCAGTACTACGACTTCGCGCAGGAGCTGGCTGACGACTACGTGGTGATGGAGCGCGGCGCGGTGCTGGCCAGTGGCAAAGGCCAGAATATGGAGATTGACGGCGTGCGGGATCTGGTGGCGATCTAGTCGGTGGGTGGCGCCTTGTCGACCCCCGGCGCACTTGCTTTTTGCACCACGGGTTTCGGCTTAATGCCCGTGCGCAAGGTCAGCCCACCGGCCTGTCGTTTGTGCTCGCCCACGCCTTGCCCGGCAGCCAGAACGCAGTAGCGGTTTCGCAACTCTTGGATCCGGTCGGTCAGGTCTTTGGGGTTGTCGATTTTGTTGGCATAACGCTGCATGACCAGGTGGGCTGTCTCAATCAGTTTGGCGTTGAGGGTCGATTGACCGTGGGCCAGTAGGTCTTCAACCGAGGCGCGGGGGTTGCCCTGTAAGCTCAAGGCCATCGCGTTTTCAGTCAGTTTCAAAATTTGCGTTTGGCAATTGCGAAGGCGCTCGGCATAGACTGCATGCATCTCACAGCCACCCGCCAACAGCTCTGTGAGAGAGCGGCTGGTGCAAAAGCGCATGCCCAGGCTTTCAACCACACTATCCACCTCGGTCAATTGAATCGATCGTTCGGCCAACACCGCCAGCAATACCAACAGGTTGGAGGCGGATTCAAAATCAAAAGCAGGGTCTTTGATGGACGCGTTCATCGCACGCACGGCCTCAACCGCACCGGCAAACTGTTGCCGCTGAATGAGCGACAAGCACGTGACGATAGCGACTAGCCGCTTGAAGCGTGGCTGGCTGCCATTGCGTTCCGCCAGCCGGTTGAAGTCATCCACGCAGCGCTGCAAGCCCTTGCGGTCATTACTCTCCAGCCGGGCAAACGCCAGCAACACCAGTGTTTGCCAGTCAAACATTTTGGAGTCCAACCCCAAGCGCACGGTTTTGTCCAGGATTTTTTCGGCCTCGACCCGGTCGCCAGAATAGAAGGTCACCAGCCCCAAGTTTTGCAAGCGACTCACAGACGCGGGCGTTAACTCGCTGGCCATTTTGTAGGTGGCCAGCGCCTTGTCAAACTTGCCCTGCTCAAACTGGGCACGGCCCATGACATCGTAGGCATCGGCATAAGTGGGGTCCTCGCCAATCAGGTTTTCAAGGGAGTGCACGGCGGTGCTCACCTGGCCGGAATCCATCTGCGCGCGAGCCACCCCCAATTTGGCCCAAGGCAAGGTTTTAGCGGCGGCCACAGCCTCGTACAGCTGTTGCGCTTCAGTAAATTTGCCCACACGCAGCAGAAGCTCGGCCCCGACCCGGGCGGCATACAACCAAAAGGCGCCACGCTTCTCGAACCGATCCAGGCACAGATTGGCCGCCTCTTCAAAGGCCTCAGACTCAATCGCTGCAAATATTTGCGCCAGCGACACCTTGCGGACTCTGGCCGCGTGCAGTCGATCTTCCAGCTGTGCAGGGCGGTGGGGTTTTAACAAGTAGCCGTCCAGCGCTGACTCGGCGGCTTCTGCCACTTTGGCGTAGGTGGCCTCACCTGTGACCATGATGAACACCGTGGCAAACGGCAGCAACTGGTTGCGCCGCAAGTCGTCCAGCAAGTCTTGGCCGGATGAGTTGTCGTTGTGAAAGTAGTGCTCGCACAGCACCACGTCAAACTGCTTGTCTTCCAGCTGGCGGCGCGCATCGGTGAGCCGACTGGTTTGCACGATGCGCCCCATGCCGAAATCGCGCAATTGCGCCACCAAAATCGAGCGCGAGGTGGGGTTGCCATCAATGACCAGTGCGCCGCGCTCAGACAAGTCATCCACGGCGTCAACGTTAAAACCTCTTGGGCCCAAACTTGTGGGTGAAATCATGGCCATGTGTGTCCTTCTCTGCGTCGCCGTGTGCGTCTTTGTTGTCGTGTTGGTCTGCGGATACAGCTTTCAGTTGTACTCTCAAAAGAGTAAAAATGATAGCGCTACATTGACCAGATACGCGGACTTGAGGCCGATTTCGTCCATAAAACCTCTCGCCAGGCTGCCCACACGCTTTTCAGCAGTTGCAGCGCAGGTTCAACCACCGGGGCCAGCACGCGCACCACCACCATGCGGTCATTGGGGCAGGTGGCCCCCGCGGTGGCGCTCAAACTGTGCGGCGCCATCAGGTTGCGGGCGGTGTCCAGCGCCAGCTCGCGGCGTGCCCGGTCCAGCTTGGTGCCACTGATGAAGAAGATAGATGCCATGCAGCAATGGCCCGCCAGCCCGAGCGGCCCCTGCATCAAGCGCGTATCACTGGCGTCGAGCAGCCCGCGCTCCAACCACAGGCCGGGCACCTCAATGTGCTGGCGCAAGCTGCCCCGCTCAAATGGCTGATTCGCCAGCGGCAGGCCAAAGGCAGTTACATCCCAACCAATGAATTCGGCCTGCGGGGCAAGCTCAATCGTCAGGCGGTTTTCAGCCAGGCAGCCGTTGTAGCAAAGCGCCTCCAACGGCAGCCACTCCAAACGGGCTTGGTCTTGCAACTGAATATGCGTGCGTTGCAAGGCAGGTTCGCCACTGGATTTGTAAAAACGCGTGGCACCGGGCGTGGTGACAAGGCCGTGCGCGTTGCCACGGGCTGTGACTTTGATGTCGAGCGTGTCGCCGCCCACCAAACCACCAGGCGGATGCACCAGCACGTTGTGGCAGACCGCATCGCCCTCGGGGTACAGACTTTGCAAAATACGCAATGGGCCGGTGTGCTGGTGGCGCACCACGGTGCGATTGGCCTGTGCGGCGTAATCGAGATTGAGTTGGGCGTGCCATGACATGGACCCAGTGTAGTGAGCGCAGTTGCGCTACTGGTCTGCATGTCAGCGCCGCCGGTGGAGCTGCTGCGCAAAATGGGCTGCACACGGCAAGCCGAAGTAACGGCCCTGCTGGTCAGCGTGGCGCTGGTGCCTGAGGCCACGCCTGCTTCAGGTGAACTTCAAAAAGAATAGCAAACTATTGATTATTGATGGGGACTTCAGGCCAATTTGACTCAGATTTTCCAGAAATTGGTGTGCAGCGCCGCAATCTCGGTTTCCACCTCAGCCACCGGCCCAATCACGTTAATCGCCTTCTGCCCGCGCTCAAACACCTGGCGGCAAGGCAAATCCATCGTCGGGTTTTCACCGTGGTTGCCGGTGAGCTGCAACAGGCGCGCCTCGGTCATGCCGTAGACCAAATGGCCAATGTTCGCCCAGTACTGCGTGCCTGCACACATGGCGCACGGCTCCACGGTGGTGACCAAGGTGCATTGCCATAAATACTCGGGCGTAAAGTTGGTGGCGGCTGCGCGGGCCAGCACTGATTCGGCGTGGTTGACCGTGTCCACATTGCCCTGCTCGGCCAGTACGGTTTCGCCATCGGGGGCAACCAGAATGGCGCCGAAGGGATGGCGACCCAAGCCACAAGCGTGCCGGGCGACCTCGTTGGCACGGCGAAGATGGCGGGTGAGTTGCTCTGGGGTCATCAAGCCGCCAATGTCAGGTGTTCTGAGAACCCCTGTGTGCCCAAGCAGTTGTATGATTCTCGATGGCGCTGAACAGCTCATACATCACCATCGCCATCGCACCTACCACCACCAGGCCTGCAAAGGCCAGGCCCATTTGCATGGATGAACCGGCCGAGATCAACAGGTAGCCAATGCCTTCGTTCGCGGCAGTCATTACACTCACCGTAGTGCCTACAAACGCCAGCGTGATCGACACTTTGAGTGAGCCGTAAAAGTAAGGCATGGAACGCGGCAGGCCGACCTTGACCAGTACGTCCCATCGCTTGGCGCCCAGCACCCGCAACACGTCTTCCAGCTCGGGTTCCAGCGTGGCCAGCCCCGTGGCGATGTTGACCATGATGGGGAAGAAGCTGATCAAAAATGCTGTGAGGATGGCGGGGCCAACCCCAATGCCAAACCACACGACGAGGATGGGAACGAAGGCCGCCTTGGGCAGGGCGTTGAAGGCCGTCATCAGCGGGTAGACCGCCGCATAGGCCAGGCGCGAGCTGCCAATCACAAAACCCAGCAACACGCCCACCACAATGGCAATGCCAAAGCCCGCCATCGTTACCCAAAAGGTACGCCACGCGTGGCCGGCAATAATAAGCTTGAACTCCCAGAACTGCGTCCAGATGCGCCAGGGGCTGGGGAAGATGAATTCTGAGATGTTGAACACCGAGCAGATGATTTGCCACAGCGCAATCACCGCTACCAACAAAATCCAGGGCGACCACATCTCAACTTGTTTTTTGTTCATGGTTTGGCCTCAAGCCGCTGTGACTGCTTTGGTCTGCCGAATCGCACCAATGTGCCCACGCAGCTCGTGCACGATGTCGGTGAATTCTTT
>JANOLC010000576.1:0-3775 GCA_031419575.1 Burkholderiales bacterium
TGCTTTGACTCATTGTTTTCTCCGTAACTTTCACCGCTGCAACTTCAATTGGCTACAGCATCTTCTTGCGAAGACCAAAAGTGAAAGACTGTTGTTAAAGGTTCTTAAAACTCTGCTCATTTACAACTGCTTATCACAGCCGGAAATTTTGCACAGCCTTGGATTATAAGCCGACCCTGCTAAGCACGCAAGTCTATTTACGCAGCTTTATTTACCCAGTTCAAACAAGGCCGAACCGTCGCCGTTGTCTTTGATTAGCTTGATATTGGGGTGGTTGCCCAGATACTTGGTAGAGGCACTGGCGCTGAGGAACGTCAGCTGCACCCCCGGCACCGGCAAAATGCGCCAATTGCCGTCGGCGGCGGGGTTGACTTGTTTGCCCGGCGTCAGCGCATCCACCATGGTGAGGTACTCCACCAAGGCTTGGCGATTTTCCTCTGGCGCGTCAAAAACCACCTTATCAGCGCTCAATGCCGGAAAATTGCCGCCACCAAAGGCCCGGTAGTTGTTGGTGGCGACCATGAATTTGCCGTCCACCTTGATCGGTTGGCCTTGAAACTTCAGGTTTTTGACCCGATTCGCCTGGGCCGCTACCACACTGCCATTGACAGCATATTTGGGTGGTTGCGTCAGATCCAGCTCGTAGGTAACCCCGTCGATCGTGTCGAAGTTGTAAGACGGAAATGCGTCATTAATCAACGCCTGCTGCACTGCACCCCCCTCCGTCAGGAGTTTGATCTGGTTGAATTGCCCGGCCGACATTTCCAGCCACTCCTGCACTTGCGCACCCGTCAGCAACATGGCCTTCAGCGTGTTGGGGTAAATATAAAGATCCGCCACGTTTTTGATGGCCAAAGGCCCCGCCGGGATGTCCGTGTAATAGGACCAGCCTTGGCGGCCGCCAGATTTGAACGGCGCAGCTGCCGACAGCACCGGGTATTTTTCATAGTCCGTGCCCGCCATGGCGCGCTTCACATAAGCAATTTGCGCGTTGGACACAATTTGCACTGACGGGTCGTCCTCTACCAAAGCGAAGTAACTGTAGATGGGCGCACTGCTGAAAGCCACCTTGCCGCGCACATAGGCCAGCGTTTGCGCGTGTTCTTCGGCGATGGCCTTGTCAACCAGCGCGTCAGCTTCGGCCACAGACCTCTTCGCGACCCGGTCAAAGATCGGGCGGATAGCCGACTGGCTGCCCATGACTCTCCACGTACCGCTGCTATTGTCCAGCGTCAGGTCAATCACGCCCAGGTGATCTCCCCAGCGCCCCGGCATCACGGCTGCGACGCCGTTGATGGTGCCACGCTCAACATCCACTTTGGGGTAGCTGGCGAATGCCTTGCTGGGGAACTCAGCATGGGAATGCCCGAACAAAATCGCATCCACCCCCGCCACCTCCGCCAATTTGGACACCGCGTTCTCGGCAAACTGCCCCACGTCGCCCTTCTCAAATCCGGAGTGCGGGATAGCGATCACCAGCTGTGCCCCTTTGGCACGCATCTCGGGCACGTATTTTTTGGCGACCTCCACCATGTCCCGGGCAATAACGCGCCCTTCCAGATTGGCCTTGTCCCATTGCATGATTTGCGGTGGCACGAACCCAATCACGCCCACCCTGAGGGTGTGGGTTTGACCCTGGGCATCCACCACCTTGCGATCCAGCAACAGGTAGGGTGTGAAGGCATGAGTCTCATTGCCTGATTTACTCTTGTCATCCAGGTAAATGTTGGCGTTGACATAGGGAAAGTTGGCCCCCGCGATAGAGCGCTTCAAAAACTCCAGGCCAAAGTTGAATTCGTGATTGCCCAGGTTGCCCGCGTCGTAGCCCAACTGGTTCATCACCTTGTAAGCCGGGTGAATTTGCCCGGCTTTCAGGGGCTGGATCTTGGCCACAAAATCGCCCATGGGGCTGCCTTGCAGCAGGTCACCATTGTCAAACAGCAGGCTGTTGGGTGCTTCAGCCCGCGCCGCTTTGATGAGCGTGATGGACCGGGCCAGGCCGTATTGGTCAGTCACCTTGTCCTGGTAATAGTCGTAGCTCAGCAGGTTCATGTGCACATCGGTGGTCTCCAGAATGCGCAACTTCACCTCGGCGGCAGAACTGCTGGCGCTGGCTGCAAGCAGCAAAACACCCCAAACGGCACGGCTATTGGTCATGAGAACAACTCCAAATCAAAGCAACATTAAAAAAGACCCCGATACCATCATAAAGAACCAAGGTTGCCGCGACGTTTCACTGCACCGGTCATTGCAAGTGCGTGCACGCATCGTTACTTGATCCACAAACGCACAGCATCCCAAGCACGACCCAGAATACCGGCCTGCTCCACGGCCTCCAGCGCCACCAGTGGCACCTCGGCCACCACCTGCTCACCCACAATGACCTTTAGTGTGCCTACCGCCTGCCCTTTGACGAACGGCGCCACCAGGGGGTCGGGGCGCACCACCTGCGTCTTGAGCTTGGCACCGCTACCGGCGGGCACGGTAACCACGATGGCTTGGACGCGGCCCAGCTTCAAGGTGGCTTCTTTGCCCTTCCAGACTGGTGGCATCACCACGGGCTGGTTGGCGTCGAACAGCTTGACCACGTCAAACGCGGTGTAGCCCCAGTTCAACAGCTTTTGGGATTCGTTGGCTCGGGCATTCTCACTGGCGGTGCCCAGCACAATGGACAAAAGTCGGCGGCTGCCTGCCACCGCAGGGGCTACACCCAGCCCAGGTACGTCACGCTTGGCGGTGGCAATCAGGCAATAGCCTGCCGCATCGGTGTGCCCGGTTTTCAGGCCGTCCACGGTGGGGTCGCGAAACAACAGGGTGTTGCGGTTGTTGCTGTTCGAGGCCGGAGTGCCTGCGTAATTGTATTTTTTGATGGCGTAATAACCGATGAAATCCGGAAAATCCCGCATCAGCCGTGACGCCAAAATGCTCAGGTCCCGCGCCGTGGTGGTGTGGCCCGCTTCGGTCAAACCCTCCGGGTTTTTGTAGCTGGTGGACTTCATGCCCAGCACCTTGGCCTGCTCGTTCATGAGCGACACAAACCGCTCGACGCTGCCGCCCACGCCTTCGGCCAGCGCTATGGTGGCATCGTTACCGGACTGAACAATCATGCCCTTGATCAGGTCTTCCACCGGCACCTGCATCTTGGGGTCGATGAACATGCGCGAGCCTGGCATCTTCCAGGAGCGCTCGCTCACGGGCAGGGTTTGCTTGAGGTCGATTTTTTTGGCGTGAAGCGCGTCAAACACCAGATAGGCCGTCATCAGCTTGGTGAGCGAGGCTGGTTCTATGGGTGCGTCCGCGTCTTTCTCAGCCAGAATCTGGTTGGCGGTGACATCCAGCAACAAGTACGATTTGGCGGCGATTTCCGGCGGTTGCGGTGCCTGCGCGGCGGCTGAAACGCTGAAAGCGGTGGCAGCAACCCACACCAGGGTCGATGCGAGGGAAGTTAAAAAGGATTTCATAATTTTTAGAGGTGCCCAAGACCAATATCCGGGCAAAAAAGCAAACACAATTTGCTACAAATACTGTAGCTAACTATTGATGACTGACGGGGACTTCAGTCCGATTTAATTCATATTCTGATGGAAAACGCATTCCCAACAGCCGGGCAAGGGTTCAGGAGCCGCTCAGCGCCCGAGGTTGGCGGGCGTGAGCAAGCGCTCCACCACTTTGCCGTTTTTCAGATGCGACTCAACAATCTCGTCAATGTCATCCTTATCCACAAAGGTGTACCAAACGGCCTCCGGGTAGACCACCGCGACAGGACCTGCCGCGC
>JANOLC010000577.1:0-2622 GCA_031419575.1 Burkholderiales bacterium
TACCGCATTTTCCATGAGTTAACTACGCCCAAACCAGCGGCCTCGCCCGTCCATGTACTCGCGCACCTTTTGCTGCTGCGCTGGGTTAAGGCTGTTGTAAAACTCAGCCAGTGCGGCAATCACTTCGGGGCTTTTGGTTTGCAGGGCCGAAGTCTTGTCGTTGATCAGCGCCTGGGCGCGGGCCGCATCAAACTTGTCGCCTGCCACCAGCGCCTTCATCTCGGAGCGCGGGTCTTTGGTCTGGCCAATGAGTGCAGTGCGCTGCTCGTAGATTTTGTCACCCAGGGCAGCCAAGCGCTTCTTCTGGTCATCGGTCAGGTCCAGTCTGCTAGCAGCTTTGCCGACCATCTTGTCGCGCTTTTGCGTGTATTGCTCGGTGCTCATGTTCGAGCCGAAGCTGCGGTCATGGTGCCCGCAGGCAGACAAACCGCCAATCAATAGGGTGGCGCCAAAAACGCCAATCAGGGTGCGTTTGATCCAGTGTTTCATTACAGTGTTTCCTTCACTTAGAAGTGGTTGAACAAGGCTGCAATGGTGCCCCCGCAGTGCGCAGGCTGGGCGTCAAAGCGGTGTCGGTTTGTTGCGATTTATTTCAAGAGAACGTCAACCCGGCGCTCTTGATTGACATAAATCACGTTGATCACCGCCGGGCCGCTTCATGAGATCAATTCAATCACCGTCATGTCCCTTTTTTTTCGATTTGTCATGCCCTTTGCCCTGTTTGCCATGTTTGCCCTGCTGGAAATCATCGTCTTCACCGTGGTCCCTACGGTAACCAGGTGCATAGACATTGGAATACCAGTTCTGCTGGACAAAGTAGACGGGCTGGCCACAGGCGTTGTACTTGTAACAATGCTTGCGCCAGTTCTTTTCATGACCAGGTGGCACACGAAGGTAAATCGGCTGGGTCACAACAGTAACCGGTGCCCGCTGGATGATCACTGGCGTGGCATAGATCACACGCGGCTGAGGCATGTTGCCGATTTCAATTTGCCCATAAAACCCGGGCTGGCCAATTTGCACGGAGACTCCAACGTCCGCGGCCGCAGCCGACATAACCACTGAAGTCAATGCCGCGATTGTGAAAAGACGCTTCATCATCATTTTTTTCCTCCACCACCGCCACCGCCACCGCCATTACCACCGCTGTTGCCACCACCGTTTCCTGCGCCATCGTGTCCGCTATTGCCCCCTTTGCTGGCATTGCTATTGCTTGTATGGGTGTCAGTGGACTTTACAGCTTGATTGGACTTGCTCTCTGCCTTATCAGTTTTGGAACCACTCACGATCGACCCCAGTTTGACACCCATGGAGTTGGCAATTTCGCCCCAGCCAAGACCGCTTTGCCTTTGCGCCAGCACACCTGAGAGCGTTACCGAACCTGTGGAGGTGGTGATCGCGCCGCCGTTCAACGCGGCGGCCAGTTGGGTCGGCGTCGGGTTGGAAATGCCCACTTTGGCCAGATCCGCCGTAGCCAGAGACAGTGCAATATTGATATTTCCGTAACCAAGCTTGCCGGTTGCGGGTGTGAACGTTGCAGGAGGCGGTGCAGGGTTACCCGCTGATGAGAGACCGACCAGTGTGACAGGAGTTCCATCACGCAGCCCAGCCACCAGCCTGTCAGAATTATTTTGCGAACCTGCCAAAGTCCGGTATTGCGAGGACAACTTCAGGGCCGGGGCCGTTGGGGACGCAACTGGAACCGGATCGGTTTGCGAGAACGCAGGTGCCGCCACCCATCCAGTGGTTACGGCAATAGCCAGCGTCAAGACGGTTTTGTTGAACGACATCTAAGTCTCTCTTTCTGAAATACGCAGCAGTAATTTGCCACATACAAATTCTAGGAGCTCCGCGTTCAAAAAGGTGTCAGACAACAGGCCGTTTCACACACTTACTCAGTGTTACGTGGACGCCTTAATTTGGATTCAACCGGCGTTCAGTTGCTGCTCCAGGTCATGCAGCACCTGGTAGCAGTTCAGCACCTGCGCCACGCTGCTGTTGGGCTCGCGGTCCTGCTGGATCGCGGCGAAGAATTCGCGGTCTTGCAGCTCGATACCGTTCATGCTCACATCCACCTGGCTCACATCGATCTTTTCTTCCTTGCCGGTGAAGAGGTCGTCATACCGAGCCAGGTAGGTGGCCGTGTCGCCGATGTACCGGAAGAAGGTGCCCAGCGGGCCTTCGTTGTTGAAGCTCAGGCTCAGGGTACAAATGGCGCCGTTGGCGGCCTTGAGCTGGATGCTCATATCCATGGCAATGCCTAAAGCGGGGTGAATCGGCCCCTGCACGGCATTGGCTTTGACGATGGGGCTGCCACATTGGTAGGCAAACAAATCCACGGTGTGGGCAGCGTGGTGCCACAGCAAGTGGTCCGTCCAGCTGCGCGCCTGGCCCAGCGCATTCATGTTAGTGCGGCGGAAAAAGTAGGTCTGCACATCCATTTGCTGGATGTTGAATTTTCCCGCCGTGATCTGCTTGTGCACATACTGGTGGCTGGGGTTAAAGCGGCGGGTGTGGCCGCACATGGCAACCAAGCCACTGCTCTTGGCCAGGGCCACGACATCGATCGCACCGGCCAGGGTGTCGGCCAGTGGAATCTCTACCTGCACGTGTTTGCCCGCC
>JANOLC010000578.1:0-3119 GCA_031419575.1 Burkholderiales bacterium
ACGCCACCGAGCCCTCGGTGCCCATGTTGCCGCCATGTTTGCTGAAAGCGTGGCGCACCACGGCCACGGTGCGCACCTTGTTGTCGGTCATGGTGTCCACCAGAATCGCCGCGCCACCAATGCCGTAGCCTTCGTAGCGGATTTCTTCGTAGGTGATACCTTCCAAAGTGCCCGTGGCCTTGGCAATGCCGTATTTCACGTTTTCGGCGGGCATGTTGGCCGCCTTGCCCTTCTCGATGGCCAGACGCAAGCGCGGGTTGGCGCTCAAATCGCCACCGCCCATGCGGGCTGCCACCATGATCTCACGCATCACACGCGTCCAGACCCGTTGGCGTTTCTCGTCCTGGCGGCCTTTTCTATGCTGAATATTGGCCCATTTACTGTGTCCTGCCACTCGGAGTCCTTCAAAAATTCGTTACGCTTGGGGTTTGATTGTACTTTTCAGGATCGCCATGGCCTCATCCCTCACCCCTGCCCCAGACAACGCGATTCTGGTCGCCCAGCATGGCGATATTCAATGCCTGCTGCTGCCTGATAAAGCCAATCGGCACGGGCTAATTACCGGCGCGACCGGCACCGGCAAAACCATTACCCTGCAAACGCTGGCTGAGGGTTTCTCCAAGCTGGGGGTGCCAGTATTCATGGCCGATGTGAAGGGCGACCTGACTGGCATCTCTCAACCAGGAAAAATAGGGTCAAAACTGGCCCAAGTCCTCGTAGAGCGCGAATTGTTAGCTCCTGAATCAATAGCATTCCCCACCACGCTCTGGGATGTGTTTGGCGAGCAGGGCCACCCGGTGCGCGCCACCGTCAGCGACCTGGGGCCACTCCTGCTGGCCCGCATGCTCAATTTGAACGAAACACAGGCCGGGGTGCTAAACCTGGTTTTCAAGATTGCCGACGACAACGGTATGCTGGTGCTCGACCTGAAAGACCTGCGCGCCATGCTGCAGTATGTGGGCGACAACGCGAAAGACTTCACCACCGAATACGGCAACGTCAGCGCCGCCAGTGTGGGCGCTATCCAGCGGGGTTTGCTGCAAATTGAGAGCCAAGGCGGTGAAAAGTTTTTTGGCGAGCCGATGCTCAATATCAGCGATTTCATGCAGACCGACAGCTCTTGCGGAACCACCGCAAGCGGTGGCGGCAAGGGCGTGGTCAACATCCTCGCGGCCGACAAGCTGATGAATTCGCCACGCCTGTACGCCACATTTTTGCTTTGGATGTTGTCCGAGTTGTTTGAGCAGTTGCCCGAAGTCGGCGACCTGGAGCAGCCCAAGCTGGTGTTTTTCTTTGACGAGGCGCATTTGCTGTTCAACGAAGCGCCCAAGGTGCTGATTGAGCGCATTGAGCTGGTGGTGCGCCTGGTGCGCTCCAAGGGCGTGGGCGTGTATTTCGTCACCCAGAACCCGCTCGACATTCCAGATTCGGTGCTGGCGCAGTTGGGCAACCGGGTGCAGCACGCGCTGCGGGCCTTTACGCCGCGCGACCAGAAAGCCGTCAAGGCCACGGCGCAAACCATGCGGCAAAAGCCGGGGCTGGATATCGAGGCCGCCATCACCGAGCTGGCCGTGGGTGAAGCGCTGGTGAGTTTTCTGGATGCCAAGGGCCGCCCCTGCGAGACCGAGCGGGTCTACGTCTTGCCACCGGGTAGCCAGATTGGTCCTATCGCCACTGAGCAGCGCCGGGCGTTGATGCAAACCTCACTGGTGACAGGCGTCTACGAGAAGGCTGAGGATCGTGAATCAGCCTATGAAAAATTGAAAGGCAGAACGCAAGCAGTTCAGGCCAATCAATCTGCCCCCCAGTCCACTGGGGCTGCAGCAGGTGCCGCCTCGGCGGCGGGCGGCATGTTGGGTGGTTTAAGCGATGTACTGTTCGGCTCTACCGGCCCGCGTGGTGGCCGCCACGATGGCCTGGCCACCAACATGGCCCGGTCTGCCATGCGCACCATGGGCTCAGCGGTGGGGCGCGAAATCATCCGGGGTGTTTTGGGTAGCATTTTTGGCGGCAAGCGCTAATTTTCCCGCATTCCCCACCTCAGGCCGCGCATTGTTAAGCTACGTCTTCAAAACTAACTGATCTGGAAATCACATGAATCCCGAACTTCCCGCCAACGTCACCGCGAACCTTCCAGATAACGTCACCGTTATCACCCACCCGCTGGTCCAGCACAAGCTCACGCTGATGCGCAAAAAGGAGGCCAGCACCAACAGCTTTCGCCGCCTGCTCAACGAGCTCAGTATGTTGATGGCGTATGAGGTCACGCGCGACATGGCCACGCAAGATGTTGAGATTGAGACGCCTCTGGAAACCATGACTGCCAAGGTGATCGACGGCAAAAAGCTCGTGCTGGTGTCCATCCTGCGGGCAGGCACAGGCATTCTGGACGGCATGCTCACCGTGGTGCCCGGTGCACGCGTCGGCCACATCGGCCTGTACCGTGACCCCAAGACTTTGCAGGCGGTGGAGTACTACTTCAAGATGCCACAAGACATGCAAGAGCGCGATGTGATTGTGGTGGACCCGATGCTGGCCACGGGCAACTCAGCCGCAGCAGCAATCACCCGGGTCAAGGCCATGAACCCCAAGTCGGTCAAGTTTTTGTGCCTGCTGACCTGCCCTGAAGGCATCGCCACCCTGCACGCCGCTCACCCGGATGTCGCCATTTTTACCGCCGCAATAGACCGCCAGCTTAATGACCACGGCTACATCCTGCCAGGCTTGGGGGATGCGGGGGACCGGATTTTTGGCACGCAATGAGCTTTCAGGCATAAAAAGTGCCTGAAGTCCCCGTGAATAATCAATAGTTCGCTATATAAAATATAGCGGCCCAGAAATTTTAGCTAAGAACCGGGGTGACTGAGCGTTATGCTTCATGTCCCCCGCTTCGCTCCTCCTTAACCTACGCAGAACGCTCAGCCACCCCGGTTCTTAGAGCCGCTGCGAAGGATGCCAAAACGTGGCTTTGCGCTCCATCCATTCAATCAGCGCGTAAATCACAGTGCCGGACAGCGCGGCCACCACAATCGTGGCCCACACCAGGCCCATGTTCATGCGGGCAGCCTCGGTGGAGATGCGAAACCCCATGCCCACTGTGGGTGAGCCAAAAAACTCAG
>JANOLC010000579.1:0-4979 GCA_031419575.1 Burkholderiales bacterium
CCACCACAACAACCACAAAGTAGCCAGCCACCACATCGGCCATGCGTTGCATGGGTGCCCTGGATCGCTGGGCCTGGGCCACCATTTGCACGATTTGGGAAAGCATCGTGTCAGAACCCACTTTCTCAGATTTCATGATCAGTGCGCCACTGGTGTTCAGCGTCGCGCCTATCACCTTGTCACCTACCCGTTTGGTCACGGGCAGCGGCTCCCCGGTCAACATGGACTCATCGACCGCGCTGCTCCCCTCTGTGACCACGCCATCGACGGGCACTTTTTCTCCAGGTCTCACACGCAACAAGTCACCCAGGTGGACATGGGACAGCTCGATGTCCTCCTCCGTCCGGTCTGCCTTCACTCTTCGTGCTGTCTTGGGGGCCAGACCCAGTAGTGATTTGATGGCAGCGGACGTCTGCGACCTTGCTTTGAGCTCCAGTAATTGGCCCAGCAGCGTGAGTGAAATGATGACTGCCGCTGCCTCAAAGTACACCGCGACGCGTCCCATGGCAACGAAGGATTCGGGGAATACACCGGGTGCGACCGTTGCCACCAAGCTGTAGATATAGGCAGCGCCTGTGCCTAAGCTAATCAGTGTCCACATGTTGGGACTTCGATTAACAACGGACTGCACGCCGCGAACAAAGAATGGCCAGCCTGCCCACAACACGATAGGTGTTGCAAGTGCAAACTCGACCCAACTCTGTACCACCATATCCATCCACTGCAATCGATGCCCCGCCATGGCCAGCACAAAAACAATACCAGTCAAGGGCAGCGTCCACCAAAAACGATGTTGAAAATCCCGCAGCTCAGGATTCTCGTCGTCCTCCAAAGACGGCATGACCGGCTCCAAAGTCATGCCGCACTTGGGGCAGTTCCCGGGGTGATCCTGTCGTATTTCGGGATGCATGGGACAGGTGTAAATCGCTCCAGCGACTGTTGCTATTGACTTTGGCGACGTCGCAGGCGTGGCCTCGCTGGTATCGTGATGGACATTCATGAATAGAACTTTATATCGTCATGTGAACAGCAAGTCAGTTACCCGCAACAACATCGCTTCTTGCTGCCTGCGTTGGGTAGACCATCAGCGGTCATTGATGGTTGAGTAGTTGCCGCCGCGCCTACCAGTTTTGCCGGATAGTCTTCCCTGGCCAGCGCTTCGATCAGCGTTGCAGCACCTGCTTGGAAGTCGCCGTCCACCTGTGCACGCCCACTAACCAGATCGACCTCCACGTGCCGGACGCCTGAAATAGATTGCAAGACCTTCGTGACATGTTTGACGCATGAGCCACAGGTCATGCCTTGGACATCCAATTCAATCGTGTTCATTGTTTTTTCCTGTCTATGCCGTCCATCCAGACAGCGGGTTATTGATGACGTTCCAGCGTGTCTTTGATTGCGTTGAATTCGGCGACTCAACCCACCAC
The DNA here is from genome assembly GCA_031419575.1 of Burkholderiales bacterium. Classification (GTDB taxonomy): domain Bacteria; phylum Pseudomonadota; class Gammaproteobacteria; order Burkholderiales; family Burkholderiaceae_C; genus JANYCG01. The sequence continues at coordinate 1,428 of JANOLC010000579.1, forward strand.
CCGGTAATTGATCATCATCCCCGCATCCTCATGCTCCAGGTTGTGGCAGTGGACCATGTAGGTCTGATCGCCGGGAAAGTCGTGGGTAAAGTCAATCGCAACCCGGACCGTTTCACCTGGCCACACCAGCACGGTGTCCTTCCAGCCCAAATCGCTCACTGTGCGGCCCTTGCCAAATTTCGCCAACGCTGCGATTTGCTTTGGACTTTGTAAACGCTCTAGTACCTGAAACGCGAAACCATGTAAATGGATAGGGTGTGGCATGCCCAGTTTTGGATTGCTGATGCTCCATATCTCTTTGGATCCGCGCTTCACATCAAAGGCAATTTCGTCCATATTGAACGTGCGACCATTGATCAAGAAGCTCATGCCTTTGAGAGATAGCTTGATATTGCGCTTTCGCGCGCCGTCTAAGGCAATAGGCGTTATGTCAGAAAGCGTGTTTGGTAATGTTGCCATCACACGCGCTCCAGTGATCACGGAGAGCTTCAAGATATTGAACGCTGCTCCCATTTCCAATCTTGACGTGCTCTCTCCCATGCCGGGCATGCTGCCAGCCTCACCTTCATTTTCCATAGCATCAAACGCCAGACTTTTGAGGAACACGTCGTCACCCGGTTGGGCTTGTCCCGCATCAAACAACACATCGAGACGTTCTCCCGGTGCAACAAATGCCTCGGACACTTTTTCGGGGCGTTCTATCAGCCCGCCATCTGTGCCGATCACCGTGTAGCTCAATCGTTCCTTACCATTCAAAAACGCGAGTCGGTATATCCTTGCATTGGAACCGTTGAGAATGCGTAGCCGGTAGGTACGACGGCTTACCGTTTGGTAGGCGTTCGGCGTCAGGTTGGCAAGGATGATGTCACCCAGCCACCCCATCATGGCTTCCTGACCATTGGGTTTGTAGTGGAGCTTCCCCTGCGAATCGAATTGCTTGTCCTGGATAACAAGGGGTAAATCTGTTTCACCCAGTTTGAGATCGACAGATTTGCCGAGGGTGCGTTGCTCCACGTCATCCACCAGAAAAAAGCTTGCCAACCCGTTGTAGGCTTGTTTGGCTGTCAGCTTATGAGCGTGAGTGTGATACCAATAGGTGCCGCCACGATTACGGACTTTGAAATCGTATTCAAAAACGCCACCCGCAGCGATAGTGCTTGCCGGGTGGCCGTCCATCTTGGCGGGGGCCTGCAGGCCATGCCAGTGAACGATGGTAGGTTCCGGCAATTCGTTGACCAAGGTCACTTTGAGGCTTGCTCCACTTTCCAAGCGAAGAATAGGGTTTTGATAAGCCTTGCCGGACTGCTCTATTTGGTAAAGCAGAAAAGGGGATGCCTTACCCGGCAGAATGCCAAGACTTGCCACAGTGGCTCGCATCCGCAAGGAGCCTGCAACATCCAAGATGCCAAATGGCCCGTTACCCACCGGAACAAACAGCTTCTGCTGAAAGTTCTCCGCCGCGACAGGATCATATGGGTAATGTCGAAATGGTTTGACAGCCATTGATTTGGCGTTACCGGCACCTGAATAAGTCAGGGTGACAGCGCTCAAATAGTGCAATGCCGCTCTTCTATTCAGCATAAAAATCTCTCGGTTCAAGCGGCAGCGACGGCGATAGACAAAACGGTTTGACGAAGGGTTGTCATATAGAACTCCAATTAGAGAAACAAGGGAGGGGGCAAAAAATGAGAGGTTCCGTGGATCCCATCCAAGGATCCGGGCAATTGGAACCGGCTACCGACCCAGCGTCTGTGCGTTGGACAACTTAGCCTGCAATGGGTGCAACAGAGATCAGGAACCCGAAGGCTATTTGGGCGCTACCATTCCCGCACCTGCCACCACTATGGTGCCCGGTTGCTTTTCCGGCTTACGACAAGCCAAACACCGACTATGCCGAGCGCGATGTAATTGGCCACCATGAACCAGGGTGTATTCCAAGCCAAACCATCAAACACCCAATCACTGACTGGATACAGCACTGCAACGGGGTAGAACTCTACTGAATGTGTGAACAAGTCAATCACGATGTGCGACCACCAGCCCAGCAAGGGCAACCACAGTGTGCGCCATGCACGCCACAGCAGCAATGTGACCCCCCCCGCTACCACTGCACTGTGCATGATGCAATGCAGGTGGTGCGAGAACATTTGCACCAGTGGTGGCAAGAATGGTTCTTGCCCCGGCACTGCGATGGCGTAGGCGCGCAATGTGGCCCATGAGCCATCACTGAAAACCCACCAACCCCAGATGGGCAGCAGGTGCAATACGTCGGGCAGTGCCGCCAGCATAACCGTCACCACCGCGGTGCGGCGCGTGAGCGCATAGCGACGTCGGACCAATCCGACACCTACGCCGGCCCACAAAGCATGTGCAATGATGTCCATAGGGTTGTCAGTTCAATGGGTTGTTAAGGTGTGGCGAAGCATCATTTGGGTGTCATCTTTTCGATACCCGTGACGATCATGGCCCCGTTGTCTTGCGCAGCAGTGAACATGATCTTGTCACCCATTGCCAGCTTATCTAGCAGGGTCGCGTCTTTCACTTGAAACACCATGGTCATGCCGGGCATGTCCATGCTTTTGATGGGGCCGTGTTTCAGGGTGATCTTCTTCGCGTCTTTGTCAATCTTTCTGACTTCGCCTTCGGCAGCATCTTTCAGGGTGGATTTATCCGTGCCAGCTGTGGGTGCCAGTACTGCCGTTTGGGCTATTGCACCGGAAGACACCAGTGCCGCAGCCAGAATAAGAGAAGAGATGGATGTGAGATTTTTCATGGTGATTTCGGATTAAAAATGAGGGGGATTACGCGGCGACGACCTTGAGTTTTCCGACCATGCCTGCCTGGAAATGTCCAGCAATCAGACAGGCAAAGTCCAAATCGCCCACGCGGTTGAACGTCCAGATGATGTGCCCTGTTTTACCGGGCGACACATGCATCATGTAAGGTTCTTCGTGTTCCATTTTGGGGAACTTCACCATCAATGCCGCGTGTTCTTCCAGAACTTTTTGAGTACCTAATACAAATTCATGAAGTATTTTTCCGTCATTTTTTGCGGTGAATTTGATGGTCTCACCCAGCTTGACCTGAATCATGTCGGGCGTAAAACGCATGTTGTCGCTCATGCCAATCTTTATGGTCCGATTGACTGATTTTTCGTCACCTGCAATGCCCCAGTCTTTTTGTTCCTTTTTGACAGGCCCCGTTTTAGGTTTGTCATGGCCTGGGCCAGCCAATACATAGGGGGCTGAAAAGGGAATCAGTGCAGCGGTGACAAGGAGTTTGCGTCGATTTTTCATGGCTTTCCTTTGGGTTAAAAATTAGTGATTCATATTGCCCATGGGCTTGCGTACCTTGAGCTCCACCGGCTTGTCCATCGCCTGCCCAGTGCTTGGGTTGTTTAAACCGGTCACCAGCCCGTTGTTGGCGGCCATCTCTGACTTGAAGCGCGCGGGCTCCGGCAAGGCTCCGGTCCACTCGAAGGCCTGCGTGCCGGGTTCTTGCTTGTACCAGCCGGGGTCTTTGTAGTCCCCCGGCCTCTGGTCTTTGCGTACC